>NZ_WTLH01000170.1 GCF_011421595.1 Streptomyces sp. YIM 98790
CGCGGGCCGAGCCTGGCCGGGCACGGGGGCGGGCCCCGGTGCGGCCGGGGCCGGCCCCTGCCCGGGATGCAGCAGCCGCGGGTCGCCGCGCTTGACGGCCCGGGCCAGCTCGCGCAGTTCACGGGCCGGTCTGCCCAGCCTGCGGCGGGCCTCCCGGACCGTCTGCAGGGCCTCTTCCGGCCGCCCGCAGCGGTACAGCGCCAGCACCAGATGGGCGGCGAACCGCTCGCGCAGCGGGTGCAGCCGCACCGCGTCGGCCAGCGCGTCCAGGACCACGGCGTGCTCCCCCAGGGCCAGCCGCAGCCCGAGCCACTCCTCCTGTGCGGTGAGCTGGAGGTCCACCAGCCGGGGCCGCTCCTGGCGGACCAGGTGGGAGTCGTCCGGCAGGCCGGCCAGCGGGGTGCCGTGCCACAGGGTCAGGGCGTCCGCCAGCAGTTCCGCCGCCTCGGCGCGGGTGGCCGGGTCCGCGGCCAGGGCACGGGCGCGGGCCAGCGCGTTCTCGAACCGGACCAGGTCCACGGTCACGCGTCCGGGCCGCAGCCGGTAGCCGCCGCCGGGCGCCGTCTCCACCACCTCACCGGGCAGTGCGCGGCGCAGCCGCCCCACGGCACTGTGCACGGCGGTGCGCGCACCGGCCGATGCCGCCCGGGAGCCGTACAGCAGACGCGCCAGGTCGTCGCTGGACACCGTCTTCCCCGCGCACAGGGCGAGCCCGGCCAGGGCCAGGCGCCGGCTCGGCCCGGCCAGGGGAAGCCGGACCCCGTTGTCCAGCACTTCCAGCGGTCCCAGCAGCCGGATGTCCAAAAGGGAACTCCCAACCGAATTGACAGCGGCGGCCGTTGTTCAGGCCCGCGATCCTCGCACGGACCTTCGCCCACCTCAAAACACATGCCGTGAACCGGCCGTCACGCGCAATCTTCCCCGGGGAGGCGAGCCACAGGTGCGACAGAAACCGTGGATTGCACCTCGCACTTGAGAGCCGCGCCCCCGGTCCAGCATAGGCGCGAGCGGAAGCGCTGTCAGGTGCCCCGGACGGTATCCGGCGGTATCCGCACGGACACCGTCCGGGCGGGCGGGGCCCGGAACGCCCGCCCCGGTCGCCCTCGGGCGCCCGCCTCCGCCTGGCGCGGCGACCGAGGGGAGGACGTGACGACGTGACGGCGGATCAGCCCGCGGCCGCGGGGGGGCGCAGCGGCGAGGCCCTGTCCGCGCGCCTGTTCACCGCGGTCTGCGACGGCCTGCGCACCGGCGCCGCCCCCGGCTCGCCCGCGCCCTGTCCTCGCCTCTTCCTTGCGGCGTCCGTCGGTGGCCGACGGCGCGCCGGGCCGGCTCAGCCGGCGGAGGGCCCGGTCTTGAGCGTTCCGAGGAAGAAGGCCCAGCTCCCCGCCGGGAACACCAGCACGGGACCGCCCGGAGTCTTGCTGTCCCGAACGGGGATTCCGGCGGTGAAGCCGTCGCACATCTCCACGCATTCACCGCCGTCCGCATTGCTGTAGGAACTCCTGCGCCAGGCCACTGCGGTCACGTCGATGGTTCGCACGGTACCTCCCTCAGGGACCGGGCGGCCGTCCGCCCCCCGGCCGGCGTCGGCCCGGGACGCGCATCGCGTCATACGCCCGGCGCGGGCGCTCCGCCTGCGCGCTCGCCTCGACGGTTCGCCACGGTGTGCCTTCTCTGTGCAGGCCACCGTACGGCCCCTGCGGAAGCCGCGGGAACATCACGGCACTGCTGTCCGGCCCCGTGCGCACGGCCCATGCGCACGGCCCGGCGCGGACGGCTCCCGGCCCGGCGCCGTCAGCCGGGACGCTCCCCGGCGGAAGCGCCGGCCGGGCGGGCGGCTCCGGCCGGCTGGAGGATGGCCACGCACTCCATGTGGTGGGTCATCGGGAAGAGGTCGAAGGCGCGCAGGAAGCGGGGCAGGTAGCCGGCCTCGCGGAAGAAGCCGAGATCACGGGCGAGCGCGGCCGGGTCGCACGCCACATAGGCGATCCGGCGCGGGCCCAGGGCCGCGATCAGTCCCACGGTGCGGCGGCCCGCCCCGGCCCGCGGCGGGTCCAGCACCACCAGACCGGCCTCGGTGATGCCGGTGCGGGGCAGCACCCGTTCCACCGTGCCGTGCTCGATCCGCACCCGGGGGAAGTCCGCGAGATTGCGCCGGGCGTCCTCGGCCGCACGGCGGGAGGACTCGATGCCGAGCACCGCGCCGGTGTCCCCGATCCGGTCGGCCAGCGCCCCGGCGAACAGGCCGGCCCCGCAGTACAGGTCGAGCGCGGTCTCGCCGTGCCGCGGCAGCAGGCCCCGCATCACCGCGTCCACCAGCAGGCCGGCGGCCTCCCGGTGCACCTGCCAGAAGCCCCCGCCGCTGACCCGCCAGGTCCGTTTGTCGGCGCGCTCGCGCACGAACGGGCGGCCGTGCACCCGGTGCACTCCCCCGTCCTCGGCGACCCGCAGCACGGACACCGGGCGGTCCAGCTCCACCAGGGGCAGCCGCTCGCCCGGACGCGGGGTGAGGACGACCTGGCGGTCGCCCGAGCCGGTGGCCGCGATGGCCTCGATGCCCGCCAGCTCCGGCCAGCCGCGCCGCTCGATGCCCAGTTCGGTGACGCCCTCGGCGGCGATCAGGCAGCGGTCCACCGGCTGCACCTCGTGCGAGCGGTGGCGGCGCAGCCCGGCGCGGCCCTCCGCGTCCACGGCGTACTGCACCCGGGTGCGCCAGGCGGGCACCTGCCCGGCCGGCACCTTGTCCCCGGGGGCGGGCTCCACGGTGCCGTCCCAGCCGGCCTCCTCCGGACTCATGCCGGCCAGCCGCCGCAGCTGCTCGGCCAGCACCTCGGCCTTGAGACGCCGCTGGCCACCGGGCTTGACGTGCTGCCAGTCGCAGCCGCCGCACTTGCCCGGACCGGCGTAGGGGCAGGGGGCCGGGATGCGGTCCTTCGCGGGCTCCAGGACTTGCACGGCGTCGGCGCGCAGCAGGCGGGAGCCGGTGTGTCCCTCGGTGATACGGGCGATCACCCGCTCGCCGGGCAGGGTGTGGCGGACGAAGACCACCTGTCCGGCGGGGGTGCGGGCCACGCAGTGCCCGCCGTGCGCCACCGGGCCCACCTCGACCTCGTACTCCTCGCCGACCAGCGAGTCGGGCGGTGCGGCGCCGGCGGAGGCGTCAGTGGACATGGCGAAGCGGCTCCTGCGTAGAGGGTTTCCCGGCGGGCCCGGCCGGCCGCACCAGCAGCCGCCCAGTCTAGGCGCCGTTCCGGGCCCGCCCGCCGGGACCGCCGCTCCCGGCAGTCCCGGGCCGTCGCGGGCCGTCCCGGGCCGTCCCGGCGGGCCCGCGGGGGGCGGTCACCGGGGCGGGCGGCGAGGGCGGCTACCGTTGCGGTCTGCGGCGTCCCCGGTGGCGGCCGGGGCGGCGCGGGTCAGAATGGGCGACGGTGGCCCCGAAGGTGCCGCCCGTGCTCCGTCCGTGCGGCGAGGAAGGTGCCATGCACATCGTGATCATGGGCTGTGGGCGGGTGGGCGCCGCCCTGGCGCGCACCCTGGAACAGCGCGGCCATTCCGTCGCCGTGATCGACCAGGAGACAACCGCCTTCCGCCGGCTGGGCTCGCGGTTCGGCGGCCGCCGGGTGACCGGCATCGGCTTCGACCGGGACACCCTGGAGGAGGCCGGGATCGCGGAGGCCGGGGCCTTCGCCGCGGTCAGCAGCGGCGACAACTCCAACATCATCGCCGCCCGGGTGGCCCGGGAGGTCTACGGGGTGCGCAATGTGGCGGCGCGGATCTACGACCCCCGCCGGGCCGAGGTCTACGAGCGGCTCGGCATCCCCACGGTGGCGACCGTGCGCTGGACCGCCGACCAGATGCTGCGGCGGCTGCTGCCGTCCGGCGCCGAGCCGCTGTGGCGGGACCCCACCGGCGCGGTGCAGCTCTCCGAGGTGCATATCGCCCCGGCCTGGACCGGTCACCTGGTGGGCCGGTTCCAGGAGCACACCGGGGTCCGGGTCGCCTTCCTCACCCGGATGGGTGAACCCCTGCTGCCCGCTCCGTCCACGGTGCTGCAGGAGGGCGATCTGGTGCATGTGATCATGCGGAGCGACCGGGTCGGCGAGGTCGAGGCGGCCTGCATGCTGGGGCCTGAGGAGGACAGCCGATGAGAGTCGTCATCGCCGGAGCGGGGGCCGTGGGCCGCTCGGTGGCGCGGGAGCTGCTGGAGAACGGCCACGACGTGCTGCTGATCGACAAGTCGCCGCACGCGGTGTCCGTGCAGCGGGTGCCGCAGGCCGAATGGCTGCTGGCCGACGCCTGCGAGATCGCCACCCTGGACGAGGCGGCGCTGGAACGCTGCCAGGTGGTGATCGCGGCCAGCGGCGACGACAAGGTCAATCTGGTGGTGTCGCTGCTGGCCAAGACNAGGTCAATCTGGTGGTGTCGCTGCTGGCCAAGACGGAGTACGGGGTGCCCCGCGTGGTGGCCCGGGTGAACCACCCCAAGAACGAGTGGCTGTTCAACGAGTCCTGGGGGGTGGATGTCGCGGTGTCCACGCCCCGGCTGATGTCCGCCCTGGTGGAGGAGGCGGTCAGTGTCGGCGATCTGGTGCGGCTGCTGCGCTTCAGCCACGGCGAGGCCAGCCTGGTGGAGCTGACCATGCCGGATGACGCCGCGCTGGTGGGCACCCGGATCGGGGATGTGGCCTGGCCGCCGAACACCGCGCTGGTGACCATCATCCGCGGCGCCCGGGTGCTGATCCCGGACCCGCAGCATGTGCTGACCGGCGGGGACGAGCTGCTGTTCGTGGCCGCCCCGGACCGGGAGCCACAGCTCCAGGAACTGCTCAGCCCCCGCACCAGCAGCGGCGGCAGCCGCTGAGCCGCGGCCGCAGGCCCCGGTCGGCGGGCCCGGGGCGACGGGCGCGCGCCGGCCCGGGCCCGCTAACCGGCGGATTCGCCGGGACGGGCGGCGGCCGAGGGGCGCAGCGCCGCCTCGCGCTCCGCGGCCTCGCGTTCGGCGGCCTCCTCGGCCTCCATCTCGGCGATGACGTTGATCGGCGGCGGTGCCTTCATCATCAGCACCCAGGTGATGTAGACGGCCAGCAGGAACGGCGGCACGCCCAGCGCCACCCGCAGCCAGCCCAGCTGGGTGGCGTCGCCCCAGAAGTAGATCGGGAAGGTGATGGCCGACTTGGCCAGCAGGATGCCGCCCCAGACATAGCTGGCCTTTACGTAGGCGCGCTTGCGGCCGGGGTTGCGGGTGCGCCAGGAGAGGTTCTCCTTGAAGACCGGGCCCAGGATCAGGCCGAGCAGCGGCACGCCGCAGGCGGAGGTGACCACGTAGGCGATGCCCAGGCCCAGGGTGTAGAGCATGCCGGGCAGGTAGAAGTTCTTGGCGTCGCCGGTCATCATCGCGAAGACCGCGCCGATCGCCACGCCGAAGACGCCGCCGAAGGCGTGCTTGGTCGGGCCGCGCTGGATCAGCCGGGCGGCGAACATCAGGCCGGTGATGCCCAGCGCCAGGTAGGCGGAGAGACGGATCTCGCGGTTGAGCGTGTAGCTGAGGATGAAGACCAGGCCGGGCAGGGTGGTCTCCACCATGCCCCGGACTCCGCCGAACGCCTCGAAGAACGCCGCCTTGGTCGCCGCCTCGTCGGCCTGCTGGGGGGCCATCTGCGGGGCGGACGGGCCGTCGCCGGTCGTCCCGGCCGGCTCCGCCGCCCCGGCGGCCCGCTTGTCGAGTGAGGTCACCCGCTACTCCGTTCCGAGAGGTCGTAGCTCGTATCGGGGATTGAACAGCACCGGGCGCCCCTGGGACACGGAGAACCGGCCGGAGGCGGTCAGCGACCGGCCGGGCTCGATACCGGCGATGGCACGGCGTCCCAGCCACACCACTTCAAGAATGCCCGAGCCGTCGTCCAGCTCGGCCTCCAGCGCCGGCAGCCCTCCGACGGTGCGTTCACTGACCGCACGCAGCCTACCGCTCACCGTGACGACGGGCCGCCCGGCAGGCCCCTCCCGGCACTCCCGGATGCGCATCCGGGGCCCTTCCGGCGGCTCCGCTCCGGGCGCGGGTTCCGGCGGCGGGTCCTCGGCGAGACCCAGCAGCCGCCACAGACGGCGACTGCGGCCACGCCCGCCGCCCCGGCTCTCCTCGGTCATCACTCCAGCGTATCCGTTTTCCGCCACCCGGCCGAGAGCCCGCTGCCCGCCGGGCGGCGGGCGCACGGGCGCCGCGGGCGCGGGTCAGCGGACCTCGGAGATCTCGGGGCCGCGGCGGAGGCGGTCGGGGCCGCCGGCGAAGCGCGAGGGCGTGGCGGCACCCGGATCGGCCTGGCGCTGCTGGGCTCCCTGCGGCACCATCTTGGCGTCCTCCGGGAGCTTGAGGGTGATCGGGTCGCGCGGCGCCATCGGTCCCTCGCCGCGCACCACCACGGTGTCCTTGAAGATCTGCTCCAGCAGCCCGGCGCGCTCCGGCTGGACCGCGCCCTGGCCGGAGATCACCCCGCGCAGGAACCAGCGCGGGCCGTCCACGCCGACGAAGCGGACCACCTGCATGCCGCGCTTGCCGTCCGGCAGCTGCACCGGCACCTGCGCGCGCAGCTCCCAGCCCAGCGGGCCCTCCACCACGTCGGTGATGCCGCCCTGCTGGGTGATGCCGCCCGCGATCTCCTCGCGGACCTCGCCCCAGATGCCGTGCCGCTTGGGCGCGGCGAACGCCTGGAGCTGGATGGCACTGTCCTTGAGCACGATGGTGGCGGCCACGATCGACTCGCCTGCCACCTCGACGCGCAGTTCCATGCCCTGTACCCCGGGGATGAAGAGTCCGCCGAGATCGACCCGGCCCTCTCCCGGCTTGGTCAGCTCCGAAACGTCCCACGGGCCCTCCGGGCGGGGAGCCGGTTCCAGCTTGACCCGGCGCATCTCGGCCTCGTCCGGGGCCTCCGGCGCGGTGGGCTCGACGGCCCCATCGGGCTGCTCAGTCCGCTTGCGGCGACGTCCGAACACGTCACTGTCCTTTCAGGGCGTAGGAGTGGTGCGCGCCGGCATGGCCGCCGCTGGAGCCGAAGCCCCCGGCGGCGCGTGCCGACCCCGGCAGTTCCGCGACCTCGTGGAAACGCACCGTCTCCACCCGCTGGACGACCAGCTGGGCGATGCGGTCGTACCGCTCGAAGCGCACGCTCTCCTCCGGGTCGAGGTTGATCGCGATGACCTTGATCTCTCCACGGTACCCGGCATCCACGGTCCCCGGGGAGTTCGCCAGAGCGATCCCGCAGCGGGCGGCCAGGCCAGAACGCGGGTGCACGAACGCCGCGTAGCCGTCCGGCAGCGCGAGCGAGATACCGGTGGGCAGCACGGCCCGCTCGCCGGGCGCCAGCACCGCCGCCTCGGTGGTCACCAGGTCGTATCCGGCGTCCCCGGGATGGGCACGGACGGGGACCGGCGCCCGGGGGTCGATACGCCGCAGCAGCACGTCCACCGGGGTGCGCGGGACGCTGCTCATCGGTTCTCCTCCCACGGGGCACGGCACCGGCCCGGACGGCCGGCGGGACGGCGGCTGAAGCGATCGGCACTCACGGTGCTGACCCTACCGCCGCGCGCGGGCGCCGGAGGTACGCCTGCGATGCTGGATGACATGAACGACCAGGAAGGCCGGAATGGCCGGACGGACGCGGGGAGCCCCGGGGCCGGCGGGGTCCGCGGTTACGAGGAGCGGCTGACGGTGCCCGCGGCGTGGTGGGTGATGGCGGCACTGGCGGTGGCCCTGCTCGGGGTGAGCCTGGCGCCGCTGGGACCGGTGCCGGTCCTGGCCGGGCTGGCCGCCGGGGCGGCGGGCGCGGCCGTGGCGCTGAACACCTACGGTTCGGCGCGGATCAGGGTCGCGGAGGGGTGGCTGCTCGCCGGGCCGGCCAGGATTCCGCTGGCGGCGCTGGGCGAGGCCCGGGCGCTGGACGCCGGGGAGGCACTGGCCTGGCGTACGCACCGGGCCGATGCCCGGGCGTTCATGCTGCTGCGCGGTTATGTGCGGACGGCGGTCCGGGTCGAGGTGACCGACCCGGACGATCCCACGCCGTATCTGTATCTCTCCACAAGGCAGCCGGTGCGGCTGGCCGCGGCGCTGGCAGCGGCCGGCCGGTACTCGGACGACTCGGCGGGCTGACCGGACCGGAGAGGCCGGCCGTGCCGAGCCGGTGATCGCTCGTCGTCCGGGCGAGACCCCCGCGGTCCCGCCCGTCGCCCTTTCCGGGAAGCGATCACGCCGCGCAGTCGCGGCAGATCGGCTGGCCGTTCTTCTCGGCCGCGAGCTGCGAGCGGTGATGGACCAGGAAGCAGCTCATGCAGGTGAACTCGTCCTCCTGCCTCGGCAGCACCCGGACCGACAGCTCCTCGTTGGAGAGGTCCGCGCCGGGCAGCTCCAGCCCTTCGGCCTGCTCGAACTCGTCGACGTCGACGCTGGACGTGCTCTTGTCGTGGCGCCGGGCCTTCAGTTCCTCGATGCTGTCCTCGTTGACATCATCGTCGGTCTTGCGTGGTGTGTCGTAATCGGTAGCCATTGTCACTCTCCCCCTGTGGGTGTCTGTGATATCTCCAGCGCACGTAACGCATGAGAGCCCGGTCTTGTGCCCGGTTCGAGGCGGAGATTTTGCCTCACTTCAAGCCCTGTTACTCAATCGACACCCAACCGGACGCCGAATGAGGTGGTCATCGGAGCCTGCGGCCGGGCGGCGCCACGACGGCGGGCCTGGTCAGAGCGGCGCGCCGCCGGCCTCGGAGGCACCGGGTGTGCCGTTGATCACATCTGGCACCACATGACCACGTCGCCGGTGCGGCACCTGCCGGCCGGGAGAAACATCATCTCAGACCGGGAGAAAGACCCGCATCGTGAGCCCTCCGTCCCTGCGGGGCTCGGCGGTGACCGTACCGCCATGGGCGCGGACGACGGAGCGCACGATGGACAGGCCCAGACCGACACCCTTGTCGCTGCCGGTGCGCCGGCCGCGCAGCCGCCGGAACGGCTCGAACATGTTATCGATCTCATAGCCGGGTACCACCGGGCCGGTGTTCTCCACCTGCAGCACGGCCTGCCCGGGCCGGGCCTCGGTCCGGACCCGCACCCAGCCGCCGTCGGGCACGTTGTAGCGTACGGCGTTCTGCACCAGGTTGAGGGCCACCCGCTCCAGCAGCACGCCGTTGCCCAGCACCCGGGCCGGGCGGCGCTCGCCGTGCAGCTCCACCCCGGCCTCCTCGGCCTCGGCCCGGACCTGCTCCACCGCCCGGTCGGCCACCTCGGCGAGATCCACCTGCTTGCGGTCGACCACGGCGTTCTCGCTGCGGGCCAGCAGCAGCAGGCCCTCCACGAGCTGCTCGCTGCGCTCGTTGGTGGCCAGCAGGGTCCGGCCGAGCTGGGTCACCTCGGGCGGCGCCTGCGGGTCGGCGAGCTGCACCTCCAGCAGAGTGCGGTTGATCGCCAGCGGGGTGCGCAGCTCGTGGGAGGCGTTGGCCACGAAGCGCTGCTGGGCGGTGAAGGCGCGGTCCAGCCGGTCCAGCATCTCGTCGAAGGTGTCGGCCAGCTCCTTGAGCTCGTCGTCCGGGCCGTCCAGCTCGATCCGGCGGTGCAGGTCGGAGCCGGCCACCCGGCGGGCGGTGCGGGTGATCCGGCCCAGCGGGGCGAGCACCCGGCCGGCCATCACGTAGCCGAGCGCGAAGGCGGCCACGGCCAGCCCGATCAGGGCGAGCAGCGAGCGGCGCAGCAGGTGGTCCAGGGCGACGGTGCGCTGGAGGTCCAGGCAGTCGGCGTACCACTGGCGGAAGAAGGCGGCGTCGACCTCCAGGTTCTCGATCACCGGGCAGACCTCTGAGGTGATCTTGACCTTGGCGTCACTGGCGAAGTGGAACGGGACACCGCTGCCGGCGTGCAGGGCGTCGGCGGCGAGCAGGTAGATGATGGCGAGCAGCACGATGCCGGCCATCAGGAACATGCCGCCGTAGAGCAGGGTGAGCCGGATGCGGATGGTGGGGCGGAGCCAGGGGCGCGGGTGCTCGGCATCCCGCGGGTCGCGGGACGGCCGGGGCGGGGCGGGGGGCGGCGGCGGTACCGCCGGGGGGACCGGCGGCGGCGGGGCTGCGGCTGTCATGGGGTCCGTGTGGTGCGAGTCGGGGCAGGGGTCGGAGCGGCGTCATCGGAGCGGCGTCAGATGCGGTAGCCGGCGCCGGGGACGGTGGTGATCACCGGGGGTTCGCCGAGCTTGCGGCGCAGCGTCATCACGGTGACCCGCACCACGTTGGTGAAGGGATCGGTGTTCTCGTCCCAGGCCTTCTCCAGCAGCTGCTCGGCGGAGACCACGGTGCCCGCGCCGCGCAGCAGCACCTCCAGGACGGCGAACTCCTTGGGCGCGAGGTGGATCTCCCGGCCGTCCCGGAACACCTGGCGGCGGTTGGGGTCCAGCCGGATGCCGGCCCGCTCCAGCACCGGGGGCAGCGGGGGTGTGGCCCGGCGGCCGAGGGCCCGCACCCGGGCGATGAGTTCGCTGAAGGCGAAGGGCTTGGGCAGGTAGTCGTCCGCCCCCAGCTCCAGGCCCTCCACCCGGTCGCTGACGTCGCCGGAGGCGGTCAGCATCAGCACCCGGGCGGACAGCCCGAGCCCGACGATGTGGCGGCAGACCTCGTCGCCGTGCACCAGGGGCAGGTCGCGGTCCAGCACCACCACGTCGTAGTCGTTGACATCGACGCGTTCCTGGGCCGCTGCCCCGTCGTACACCACATCCACCGCCATCGCCTCCCGGCGCAGGCCGGTGGCCACCGCGTCGGCGAGCAGCTGCTCGTCCTCCACGACCAGTACGCGCACGTCGGTTCCTTTCCGGGGCGTCTCCTGGGACAGCCGGCCTCCGCGGCCGGACGGGTGAGGGGCCGCCGCCCGTTCCATCCTGCCGTGTCCTCACGTAATCACGAGGTTAAGAACTTCCGTAGCGGATTTTTCACGGGCGGAGGTTTCCCCTCCGGACTTCCCGGGGAAGAGCCCTGCAACCCACGCGATCACCCCTTGTAGGCGGCAAGCCACCGGCCGCTGCCGACCGTCCTCGGGCGTCGTTGTGATCGCATCCCGCACGCACCGGCACCTGGAGTGCCACCGACCCTGGACGAGGGGGCGCACCTTGGACGCGTTCACTGCAGGCATCATGCAGCGCATCCGTAACACCGAGTCCAATCTGCACCGCGCTCGCGAGGCCGGCGATGTCTACGCCATCGATGTCGAGCAGGCCGAGCTGGAAGACCTGCGCCGGATCGCCGCCGAACACGGAGTACACGTCGCTTCGTGCGGTGCGGCGTCCGCCTGACCGAACCCGCACAACCCCGCACAGCCCCGCAATCGCCGAATCGTCGGCCGTGCCCCCGGAAGGTCCCCCACACCGTCCGGGGGCACGGTCCTGTCCGGGCCGGCTGCGGGCCGGCTGCGGGCCGGACAGGACCGGCCGGGGGACGGGCGGCCGGGCGGGGCCTCAGTCGTGCCAGGCGCCCCACTCCTCCAGCAAGGGCTGGAGCTCGGTGAACACGCCCGGGGTGGCCAGCACGGACAGCTCCCACCGGGCCGGGCCGCCCACCCGGCCGCCGCTGCGCGCGCCCGCCTCGACGGCGATCAGCTCCCCGGCGGCCAGATCCCACGGGTGCAGCCCGCGCTCGTAGAAGCCGTCCAGCCGGCCGGCCGCCAGATCGGCCAGGTCGACCGCCGCGGCACCGCCCCGGCGGATGTCCCGCACCAGCGGCAGCAGCCGGCGGACCACCTCGGCCTGGGCGGTGCGCACCGCGGTGACGTAGTTGAAGCCGGTGGCGATCAGCGCCTGGGACAGCGGCGGTGACGGACGGCAGCGCAGCCGCCGCCAGTCATCGGCGGCGTCCGCGCCGGTGCCGCCCCGGCGGTGGGCGCCGCGGCCGCGCACCGCCGAGAAGGTCTCATGGCGCATCGGCACCTCCACCACGCCGACGACCGTCTCGCCGTCCACCTCGGCGGCGATGGAGACGGCCCAGCCGGGCAGGCCGTAGAGGTAGTTCACGGTGCCGTCCAGCGGGTCGATGACCCAGCGCACGCCGCTGCGGCCCCGGCTGTCCCCGCTCTCCTCGCCGAGCACCGCGTCCTCGGGGCGGTGCTCGGCCAGATAGCCGGTGATCAGCTTCTCGGCCGCGACGTCCATCTCGGTGACCACGTCGATCGGGCTGGACTTGGTGGCGGTCACCCCGAGGTCGGCGGGGCGGCCGTCGCGCAGCAGCTCGCCGGCCCGGCGGGCCGCCTCCAGCGCCAGCTGAAGCAGTTCACCGGGGTCCGGGTCCGGACGGCCGGCGCGGGCGGCCCGGCCGCCCGGCGCCGCCTGCTCGCCGTGCGCCTCGTGCGCGTCCTCTGCTGCGGGGTCTGCTGCGGGGTCTGCCGGGTCTGCGGGGTGGTGGGGTGTGTCGGACACGCGGGGGTGCTCCTCGGATTCGTTGCGGGGCGGGCCCGCCCGGCCCGCCCTCACCGTCGAGGACGGGCCGCGGCCCGCCTGGTCGGCCCCGTCGGGCCGGATGCCGGCCGCTCCGCCGTACGGCGGCCGCACGGGCCGCCGTACGGGCCGCGGCTCAGGCGA
>NZ_WTLH01000171.1 GCF_011421595.1 Streptomyces sp. YIM 98790
CTGGTGCGGCGGGCGCTCGGGCTGCGGCTGCCGCCCGCACTGGTGCTCGGCTGGCGCGGCGCCTTCCCCCGCCGGGCGCGCACCGTGCTGGGCGTGGCCCGGCTGGCGCTGCCGCTGCTGATGATCACCGTGGCGCTGAGCGCCTGGACCACGGTGGAACGGTTCCGGAGCCACCCGGCCGAACTGGGGCTGCCCGCCGCGCTGACCGCCCACTCGCCGCACGCCGCCGCGGCCGACCGGCCGGCGGAGGCCGAGGCGCGGCGGCTGCTCGGCGCGCACCCGGACGTGCAGTCCGTCCATCCCGGCGCCGAGGTGGCCGCCCTGATCCCGGGCCAGACCGGCACCATCACGCTGCGCGGCCTGGGCGAGGACTACCCCTTCACGGTGGTGGAGGGACGGCTGCCGCAGGGCCCGGACGAGGCGGTGGCCGGGCAGGGGCTGCTCGACCTGCTCCGGGCCGGGGTGGGTGACTGGGTGCGGATGACCGTGGAGGGCCGCCCGCAGATCCTGCACATCGTGGGCCGTTCCCTGGAACCCGACAAGAACGGCCGGGTGCTGTCCACCACGCTGGACACCCTCCAGGAGGCCGATCCGCTGCTCAAGCCGGGCTTCTACCAGCTCGTCCTGCGTCCGGGCGCCGACCCGGACACGGTACGGGACCGGCTGGCCGCCTCCGTGGACGGCCGGCTGGACATCCGGGACGTGCCCAATCCGGCCGACGGCCTCTCCCCCGCCTCCGCGGTGATCGCCGGCCTGGTCGCGGTCCTGGGCCTGATCGGCCTGACCGAACTCCTCACCGCCATCGCCGCCGGAGTCCGGGACCGGGGCCGCGACCTCCTCGCCCTGAAGGCCATCGGCCTCACCCCGCGCCAGATCGGCGCGGTGATGGTCACCGCGACCGGGTTCACCGCACTGGCCGCCGCGCTGGCGGGCACGGCCCTGGGCGTTCCGGCCGGCCGCTGGCTGATCGATGCCCAGGGCCGCTCCAGCGGCATCGGCGCGGGCATCGCGCAGACCCCGCCGCTGCCGCTGCTGGCCGCGGTCGTGGTGCTGGCAGTGGCCGGCGCGCTGGCCGTCTCCGCCGTTCCCGCCACCCGCACCGCCCACCGCCGCCCCGCCGACTCCCTCTCCGAATCCCTCTAGCCGCCGGGCCACCGGCGGCGGGCCCCGGGCCCTGAAGGTTCCGGGCTCCTCGGCGGCGTCCCGTCCGGTTCTTCCCGGAGCGCTGCGGCATCGCCGTCCCGGCCGCTGCCCGCGATCGGCCGGCGGCCCGTCGGGCGGTACGGCCGTGCGGCCGGTTCCGGGGTGGGAACCGGCCGCACGGGTGGGTGGTGCGGTGGTGCGGTGGTGCGCGCTGTTACGGGGTGGTGCAGGCGGCGCCGTTGAGCCGGAACGCGGTCGGGTCGGCGACCTGGCCGCTGGAGGTGCCGTTGAAGCCGAAGCTCACCGAGGCGCCCGGAGCGATGGTGCCGTTCCAGGCGGCCGGCCGGGCGGTGACGTCCTGGCCGGTCTGGGTGATCTGGCTGCTCCAGTGGTGGGTGACCTTCTGGTTGTCGGCGAAGGACCAGGTCAGCTCCCAGGGGCTGACCTGCTCGGTGCCGGTGTTCCTGATCTCCACGTAGCTGGTGAAGCCCGAGTTCCAGCGGTAGGAGGTGTAGGTGACCTCGCAGCTGCCCTCCGGCTCCTCGTTCCCGTCGCCGGGTTCGAGGTCGTCCAGGAAGGAGGCGACCCAGGCCAGCGGGGCGTTCCAGTTGATGGTGATCTCGTTGGTGGACCAGGACTCGATGTCGTCGATGTAGCACATGGCCGGGGCGCAGCCCTGCAGCTTGTCCTGGGCGACCGGGTCCTGGATCTCCACGTTGGGGCCGCCCGCGACGGAGCCGGGGGCCGGGTTGGGCAGGCTGGAGTTGAGCTGGTTGGCCCAGTGCCGGTGGTGCTGGTTCTTCGAGTCCCGCTCGCCGTATCCGGTGACGTACGACTGGTTCAGCGGGTTGCGGCCCAGCAGGTAGTCCATGCCGCGCAGCACCGCGTCGCTGTACTTCGACTCGCCGGTCAGGTCGTAGGCGGTGCCGAGCACCACCATGTTGTTGAGGACCTGGCTGTTGGAGCCCCAGACGTAGTTGGTGCCGCCGAAGGGCACGCCGTAGGCGGCGGCCCGGGAGTCGGCGGCGAAGCCGTCCGCGGCCTCGGTCACCATGGCGCGCACGCCGGCGAGTTCGGCGGCGGTGAACTCGTTCGGGACGGTGGCCAGGGTGAGCGCGCCCAGGCCGGCGGTGGACTGCCAGGACAGGCCGCCGCGCGGGAAGACCGCGTCGGTGTCGCCGTGCAGCGGGGAGTTCACCAGGTGCTCGCGGTAGACCGGGTCGCCGGTGGTGACGAACAGTTCGGCCGCGGCCCAGTAGAACTCGTCGGTGACGTTGTTGTCGCTGTAGGCGCCGCCGCCGGTGCCGTCGTTGGGGTCGGCGTAGATCTCCGGGTTGTCCACGGCGGCCTGCCAGGCCGTGGTGGCGGCGGTCAGGCAGCGGTCGGCGAAGGCCGCGTCGTAGGGCTCGAACAGGCGGGCGCACTGGGCGCCGGCGGCGGCCAGGTTGAGGGTGGCCGCGGTGGACGGCGGGTGCAGTTCGCGCTTCTGCGGGTCGTTGTGCGGCAGCAGCGGCAGACCGGTCCAGTTCTCGTCGTGGATCTTGTGGTGGGCCATGCCGGCCAGTTCCTCACCGGCGGGCACCTGCATCTTCATCAGGAAGTCGAGCTGCCAGGCGGCCTCGTCCAGGATGTCCGGGATGCCGTTGCCCTGCTCGGGCACGCGCAGCTTGCCGTCGCCCAGCGGCTCGCCGTCGGCGCCCTCGGTGTTCAGGGTGCGCTCGTAGTTGGCCATCACCTGGGCGACCGAGATGCCGCCGTTGACCACGTACTTGCCGTGGTCGCCCGCGTCGTACCAGCCGCCGGTCACGTCCAGGGTGTAGTCGCAGACGCCGGGCTGGCAGGGCACGTTGTCGTCGCCCTGGTTGGGCTCGACGTTGAGGTGGCCGGCCGGGCGCGCGTACTCCTCGCCGACCAGGCCGGCGTCGATCTCGATGCCGCTGCGGTTGTGGTAGAAGTACGCCAGCGCGTCGCTGCGCAGCTGCGAGTAGAGGCCGTCACCGATGGCGAAGGGCTCGCTGGTCTCGCCCGCGATGGTGACGGTGTAGCCGTCGCCCTCCTCGGTGACCTCGCTGAAGTCGAAGGTGTGCACGTGCTGCCGGGAGGTCGGGTCGGTGCCGAACACCTCGGTGGTGCCGGCGGCCGCCTCGCTGCCGTCCGGGGCGTTCAGGGTCCAGGCCAGCGGCGCGGTCTCGTCGGTGACGAAGGTGCCGCTCTTGGGCCCTTCGGTGAGGTAGCCGACCTGGTTGACCCGGACCGGGGAGCCGGTGTCCGGCTCGTAGTCGGGCACTTCGGCGCCGCCGGTCAGCGAGACGTCGTCGAGGCAGAAGGTGAACGCCTCTTCGCTGCCGCCGATCTGGAAGGCGAGCTGCGCGGCGTCGTTGTCGTCCGCGGCGGCGAAGATGTGGCTGACGGCGGTCGGCTCGGTGGTGATCTGGTCCGCGGAGGAGTGCTCGGTGGTCCACGGCTCCTCGGCCATCTGCACATTGGTGCGGATGGTGACCGGGATGCTGGCGTGGGCGGTGAAGCTCAGCTCGTAGCCCTCGCCCGCGATCAGCGGTATGCCGTCCTGGCCGATGATGGCGTCCCACGGGTTGAGGGTGCCGGCGGGCACCTCCGCGCACAGTTCCCCGTCCACGACCGAGGCGGGGCTGTTCTCGGTCCACCACCAGGGGGCGGTGCCGGCGGAGAAGTCGCCGTTGACGATCTGCTCGGGGCCTTCGGCGGCTCCGGCGTGGGGGACGGCCATGGCACCGGCGATCAGTGCACCGATCGCTGTGCCGCCCAGAAGAAGATTCCTGCCGCGATGCCTGCGGCGGGTGGCTGAAAGTGGGGGGTGCGGAAGATGGCTCACGCCTCGGTCCTCAGTCGGAGTCGGACAGGTTACGGGAGCGCTCCCACGGGCATCCTGCGCGCCTGGACGAGTCCACGTCAAGACACCGTCCCACTCAAGACGATTCAACAACCACAGGCACCCCCGCTCCGCACGGTGCGAGCGGCAGCACCGTTGTCACCGCGGTGGCAGTGCCGCGCCGGGCGGCAGCGGCCCGGCGGGGAACGACGCGCGCCGGCGCGAACTGCCGGGGAGCGCCCTGCGGCAGCCCGTGACCGTCGGGACACTCGCCGGCGCGGAGAGGCGGAAGAGGCGCGCACGCCCCTCTTCCGCGCCCGCGGCGCGGAACCCCCGGAGGAATCCCCGTGCCCGTGCAGGCCGTCCCGGCCGCGGCCGGGACGGCTCAGCCGCCGCTCCTGGTCGCGGCCGGCGCGGCCTCCAGCCCTCGGAGGACCTGGCGGGCCATCCCGCCCAGCAGCATGAGCTGCTCCCTGGTCAGCACGTCCAGGAAGAACCGCCGGACCGCCTCCACGTGGCCGGGCGCCGCGGCCTCGATGGCCTCCCGCCCGGCCGCGGCCAGCACGATGAACGAGCCCCGGGCGTCGTCCGGGCAGCCCTCCCGGCTCACCAGGCCGCGCCGCTGCATCCGGCCGATGTGGTGCGACAGGCGGCTCTGCTCCCATTCCAGCCGCCGCTGGAGCTCGTAGGGCCGCAGCCGGCCCTCCTCGACGTCGGTGAGACAGACCAGCACCTCGTAGTCGGCCAGGGACAGCCCGGAGTCGCTCTGGAGCTGGCGGTTGAGGCGGGAGCTCAGCCGCGACTGCATCTGCTGATACGCGCGCCAGGCCCGCTGCTCCTCCGCGTCCAGCCATCTGGTGCCTTCCATGGGCCCAGTCTACCGGCGGATTACATGATTCATCATGTATGTTGGTGAGGCGTAGCTGACACCTCATCCGTGCGGATGACCCCACCCACCCGTTCACCAGGGAGAACACCATGAGCACCAGCGCCCCCACCGCCGAGCTGACCGGCAGCTACACCATCGACCCGGCCCACACCCGCATCGGCTTCGTGGCCCGGCACGCGATGGTGACCAAGGTCCGCGGCGCGTTCAACGAGTTCGAGGGCACGGCCGAGCTGGACGGCGAGAACCCGGAGCGGTCGAGCGTCCGGGTGACCATCAAGGCCGCCTCCATCGACACCCGGAACAGCCAGCGCGACGAGCACCTGCGCGGCAACGACTTCCTGGCCATGCAGGACCACCCGGAGATCACCTTCGTCTCCACCTCGGTCAAGCGCACCGGTGAGACCGCCTTCGACGTGACCGGTGACCTGACCGTCCGCGGCGTCACCAGGCCGGTGACCATCCCGTTCACCTACGAGGGCGCCGCCCAGGACCCCTTCGGCAATCTGCGGGTCGGCCTGGAGGGCTCCGTGGAGATCAACCGCAAGGACTTCGGCGTGGTGTGGAACGCCCCGCTGGAGACCGGTGGCCTGCTGGTCAGCGAGAAGGTCACGCTGGAGTTCGAGGTCTCGGCGATCAAGCAGTCCTGACGCCGGGCCCGCGGCGGCGCCATCCGGGCGGTCCGGGCGCCGCGACCGAGCCGCCGTGCCGCCGGCCGACCCCCGGGCCGGCGGCACGGCTCTGCGTTCATCTCCGCCCAGCGTCTTCAACCTCTGAAGCCTGTCAGCCTCGTTGACAGGCTTCTGCTGTGCTGGCTTCATGAGAAGCACTGTCGAAAGCGTCACTTCGACACCACCGGGCGACACTCCCCGACACAAGTCGCAGGAAGGTGGCACGGACCAGCGGGCCGGTGGAGCCGCACCGTCCCGGCCCGGCCGGTCCGCGCCGTCGCGCCGCCCGGCGGTACGCCCGCGGTGGCGCCGCCGCGCCGCCCGTACCCCGACCATCGCCGCACAGCCCGCACGACCGGCTCCACCCTGCTCCATCCGTTTCGGCCCCGCATGCCCGCGGGGCCGGAGACCGGACCACGGCTCCGCCGTTCCGACGTCCCCCCGGGAGTGTTCCGCGCGGCGTTTTGGGAGCGCTCCCAGGAGTCGGGTTCAATCCTCGTGCCGGTTTGTCCGGCTCGGACCCCCCACTGCGCGGCCTGGGACGACCAGTTTCCGCCGCACCGGAAGGACTGACACCGTGACGAGACGAGGCAGACTGAAACGCCTGGCGGCCGGCGCCGCCGCCCTGCTGACGGCCGGGTGGGTGTTCGGCGCCGCCCCGGGCCAGGCCGGCGCCGCCCCCGCGGCCGCGCTCTACACCGACCCCGCCCAGCCGCTGGACGCCCGGGTGGACGACCTGCTCTCCCGGATGTCGCTGGACGAGAAGATCGGCCAGATGACCCAGGCCGAGCGCGGCGCCCTGGACTCCCCTTCGGACATCACCACCTACCGGCTCGGTTCGGTGCTCTCCGGAGGGGGCTCCACACCGGCCTCCAACACCCCGCAGGCCTGGGCCGACATGTACGACTCCTTCCAGCGGGCCGCGCTGGCGACCCCGCTGGGCATTCCGATGATCTACGGCATCGACGCCGTGCACGGCCACAACAATGTGCGCGGGGCCACGATCTTCCCGCACAACATCGGCCTGGGCGCGGCGAACGATCCGGAGCTGGTGCAGCGGATCGGCCGGGCCACCGCCGAGGAGGTGGCGGGCACCGGCATCGACTGGAACTTCGCCCCCTGCCTGTGCGTGGCCCGCAACGACCGCTGGGGCCGCACCTACGAGTCCTTCGGCGAGGTGCCCGAGCTGCCCACCGCCATGACCACGCTGATCACGGGCCTGCAGGGCGAGACCCTGGGCGGCCCGGCGTCGGTGCTGGCCACCGCCAAGCACTACCTCGGCGACGGCGGCACCACCGGCGGCGTCGACCAGGGCGACACCCGGCTCAGCGAGGCCGAGCTGCGGGCGGTCCACCTGCCGCCGTTCCGGGAAGCGGTGGAGCGCGGCGTGGGCTCGGTGATGATCTCCTACAGCAGCTGGAACGGCGAGAAGCTGCACGGCCACCGCTACCTGATCACCGACCTGCTCAAGGGCGAGCTCGGCTTCGACGGCTTCGTGGTGTCCGACTGGGCGGCCGTGGACCAGCTCGACGGGGCCCCGGGCTTCACCGGTGCGGAGGTGGCCGCGGCCGTCAACGCGGGCATCGACATGGTGATGGTCCCCTACGAGTACCAGCAGTTCATCAGCACCCTGCGCGCCGAGGTGCAGGCCGGCCGGGTGCCGATGGCGCGCATCGACGACGCGAACCGCCGCATCCTGGCCAAGAAGTTCGAGCTGGGCCTGTTCGAACAGCCGCTCACCGACCGCTCGTACACCTCCACCATCGGCTCGGCCGCGCACCGGGCGATCGGCCGGGAGGCGGTGCGCAAGTCGCAGGTGCTGCTGAAGAACGCGGGCGGGGTGCTGCCGCTGGACCGCTCGGCCCGGGTGTTCGTGGCCGGCAAGTCGGCCGACGACATCGGCAACCAGAGCGGCGGCTGGACCATCAGCTGGCAGGGCGAGAGCGGGCCGGTCACCGAGGGCACCACCATCCTCGAGGGTCTCCGGGAAGTCGCCGGCGACGCCTCCCGGATCACCTACCACCGGGAGGGACACGGCATGGACTCCTCCTACGACGTGGCCGTCGCGGTGATCGGGGAGACCCCGTACGCGGAGGGCCACGGCGACCGGCGCGGCTCCATGGGGCTGGACCAGGAGGATCTGAACACCCTGAGCCGGCTGCGCGCCTCCGGCGTACCGCTGGTGGTGGTGCTGGTCTCCGGACGGCCGCTGGACATCGCCGGGCAGCTCGGCGACTGGGACGCGCTGCTGGCGGCCTGGCTGCCGGGCACCGAGGGCGGCGGCGTGGCCGATGTGCTGTACGGCGACCACGCGCCGACGGGTACGCTGCCGGTGACCTGGATGCGTTCGGCGAGCCAGCAGCCGATCAACGACGGGGACGGCAAGGACGCCCTCTTCCCGCTCGGCCACGGTCTGACCTACTCCGGCACCGATCCCGATCCGGACCCGGACCCTGAGCCGGACCCCGACCCGGACCCGGATCCCGATCCGGAACCCGATCCGGACCCGGCGGCGGAGTGCACCGCCGACTTCCGGGTGATCAACGCCTGGTCGGGCGGCTTCCAGGCGGAGGTCACGGTCCGCAACACCGGTTCCGCGGCGATCAGCGGCTGGCAGGTGCGGTGGACCAACCCGTCCGGCGTCTCCATCAACAGTCTCTGGAACGGCTCCCACACCGTCTCCGGCTCGGCCGTCACGGTGACCAACGCCGGCTGGAACGGGCAGCTCGCGCCGTCCGCCTCGGCCTCCTTCGGCTTCACCGCCTCCGGGTCCGCGTCCGTGCCGCAGACCACCTGTACGACCGGCTAGCAGGGGCACTCCCCACCCCTCACCCCGGTCCGTGGCCCTCCCCCGCACCTCGGCGGGAGGGCCACGTCCGGGGTGCGTAGGGTGCAGCCATGCAGCCGCCGCTCTCTCCCGGCTCCCCCGGCTCCGCGCCGTCCGGCCCGGCCGCACTGACCGCACTGGCCGCCGACGCGCTGGCCCTGCTGCCCGCCTCCGGCCGCGCCGTACTCGGCCTGGCCGGCCCGCCGGGCGCCGGCAAGTCCACCCTGGCCCGCGCCCTGGTCGCCGCGCTCGGCCCGGACACCGCGGCACACGTCCCGCTGGACGGGTTCCATCTCTCCAACGCCCAGCTGGACCGGCTCGGCCTGCGCTCGCGCAAGGGCTCCGAGCCCAGCTTCGACGTCCGTGGCTACACCGCCCTGCTNCGCTCGCGCAAGGGCTCCGAGCCCAGCTTCGACGTCCGTGGCTACACCGCCCTGCTGCACCGGCTGCTCACCGAGACCGGTCCCGGCAGCGGCGGCGGAGGCGGCGGCGGAGACATCTATGTGCCGGACTTCGACCGCGCCCTGGACGAACCGGTGGCCGCCCGCCACCATGTGCCGCCGGCGGTCCGGCTGATCGTCACCGAGGGCAACTACCTGGCCTGCGACCTTCCCAGCTGGACGGCCGCCCGGGCGCTGATGGCCGAGGTCTGGTACGTGGACGCGCCCGAGGCCGAGCGGGACGTCCGGCTGATGGACCGCCACACCGGGTACGGGCGCAGCCCCGGGGCGGCCCGGGCCTGGATCGACTCCAACGACCGCCCCAATGCCGAGCTGGTCGTCCGCTCCCGGCCGCGCTGCGATCGCACGGTCACCGCCGTGCTGCCGGGCCTGCCCTGAGGTCCCGTCAGCGGGCGGAGCGGCCGCCGGTCTCGTCGCGCGGCGGGGCGAGCAGCGCGCCGAGGGTGAGGGCGGCCCAGCCGCCCGCGGTGGTCACCACGCCGAAGCGGCGGAACCGGCCGCGCAGGGCGGTGCCGAGCAGCACCGCGTCGCCGAGGTCGGAGGCGATGCGCACGGCGGCGGCGGTGCGCAGCGCCGGGCCCTCCGGGGCCAGCAGCAGGGCCAGGCCGCTGGCGGCGTCCCGCCAGGCCAGCGGGCGCAGCGAGAGTTCCGTCTCCTCCGCGACCCGGCCGTCCCGGTCGGTCAGGCCGGAGGGTCTGGCGAGCAGGGCCGGGCGGGCGGCGACGGCGATGCCGTAGGCAGCGGTGGCGGCTCCGATCATTCGCAGCAGACCGACGCGCACGGTGACCTCCGGTTCTCGGGCGGTTGCGGCAACGACGCAGGGCGTCAGCGTAACGCCTCTCCCCGAGGACGGCTCAGGCTCCGGTCGTCCAGGCGAGTTCCGCGGCGCCGAAGGAGACGTTGAAGCGGTCGCACCAGATGGAGACGCTGGTATAGGCGTCCAGGCCGGTGTCCTCCGGCAGCGGGTAGTTCTGGTCGCCCTTGTTGCCCTTGAGCTTTCCGGCGCTGAGGTACTGGCCGTCGTCGAAGACGCCCCAGCCGTCCCGGCCCTCGATCACCGGGGCGTCGGTGAGCCAGACGTGCAGGTCGGGGCCGTTGCTGGTGTCCAGGTCCTCCAGGCGAAGCACCACCGAGCCGTCCTCCAGGCGGAGGATGCGGACCGTGCCGGTGGTGTCGTGCTCGTGGGTGATGAACTCGCCGGTGGCCAGTTCCGCCGGCCCGGCCGGTTCGGTGGGCGAGGGCGAGGGCGAGGCCCCGTCCGCCTCCGTGCCCCCGCCGCTGCCCTGCCCGGCGTCCTGCGCGGCGTCCTGTCCGCGCTCCTGGCCGGGCGTGCCGGCGGCGGTGGGCAGGTCCTCGTGCACGGTCTCGTCGACCCAGAGCTTCCACGGCTGGAACCAGTACATCCCGAAACCCACGGCGGCGGCTCCGGCCACCAGCACCACGATCGCCACCGGCTTGGTCAGCAGGCGCCACAGCCCGTTCATGTCCGTCTCCCCCTGTGCGGCAGGTCGTCCCGCCCATTGAACGGCATGCCGGGACCGCCACGGGCACGTATCCGGCTGATCCCGTCTTACGGAAGCCTTACGTTCCGGGAATTGGTCTACACCTTGACTGGTCTAGTCCAAATCTCTTGACTGTACTCCGACACAACACTCGACCACCGCGGAACCCCACGCCGCGGGAGGGGAGTCCGGATGTTCAGACGTCTGCCGGCCTGGGCCGCCGCCTCGGTGCTGCTCGGCTCGCTCGTCGTGCTGCTGCCCGCGTCCACCGCCTCGGCCGCCGCCTGCGCGACACCCTGGAACGCCACCGCCGTCTACTGGAACGGCGACACCGCCTCGTACAACGGCCGCAACTGGACCGCCCGATGGTGGACCCGGAACGAAACCCCGGGCACCGGCGGCTCCGGGGTCTGGCGGGACGACGGAGTGTGCGGGGACGGCGACGGCGGTCCCGGCGACCCGGGACCCGGTCCCGGCGGCTTCGTGGTCAGCGAGGCCCAGTTCCACCAGATGTTCCCGGGCCGGAATTCCTTCTACACCTATCAGGGCCTGACCGCCGCGCTCAGCGCCTACCCCGGCTTCGCCGCCACCGGTGACGAGACCACCAGGCGCCGCGAGGCCGCCGCGTTCCTGGCCAATGTGCACCACGAGACCGGCGGCCTGGTGCACATCGTCGAGCAGAACACGGCGAACTACCCGCACTACTGCGACACGAGCCAGTGGTACGGCTGCCCCGCCGGGCAGGCGGCCTACTACGGGCGCGGCCCCATCCAGCTGAGCTGGAACTTCAACTACAAGGCGGCCGGCGACGCCCTCGGTCTCGACCTGCTGAACAACCCCTGGCTGGTGCAGAACGACGCGGCCGTGGCCTGGAAGACCGCCCTGTGGTACTGGAACACCCAGTCCGGCCCGGGCACCATGACCCCGCACACCGCCATGACCGGCGGCCACGGCTTCGGCGAGACCATCCGCTCCATCAACGGCGCCCTGGAGTGCAACGGCGGCAACCCCGCCCAGGTGCAGAGCCGGATCGACCGCTACCGCCAGTTCGTCCAGATCCTCGGCACCACCCCGGGCACCAACCTCGGCTGCTGACCGGCCGCGGCTCCGCCTTCACCGGCGCCGGACGCGTGGCACCGGGTGCGGGAGGGTACGCCCGAACCCCTGCCGGCCGGACCGGCCGTACTCTCCCGCACCGCCCGCGTCGCTCGCCCGGCCTGCGCACGGCCCCGCCGCCGAAGGCGGTCCCCGCCGCAGGCCCGCGGCGCCGCACAGTACGGAATCGACACAGTGTCAGGAGGAGAACAGCATCCGGGAGAAGCTCTTGCGCCGGTAGCCGTGGTGGCCGCCCTGCGGCGCCCCCCACGCGGGCTGGCCGTAGCCGGGCTGGGGCTGGGCGTAGCCGCCGGGCGCCGGGGCGGGCGGGGCCGCCTGCGGCGGGAACTGCTGGCCCTCCAGGCGGGTGATGGCCTCAAGCTCGCCGTAGTCCAGGAAGATCCCCCGGCAGCCGCTGCACTGCTCGATCTGGACACCGCTGCGGTTGAAGGTGTGCATGGCCGCGTGGCACTTGGGACACTGCATGGTCGGTTCCATCCCCTTACGAATCGTTCGCTGGTCTCCCCAGGTTAAAGGGTCCCCCCGGAAACCAGGTGTGTGATGCGGACACACGCGTCGATCAGTGCTTCGTCGTCCTCGTCCAGGGCTGAGCCGTCCGTCCCGGCCCGCACCAGGCTCAGCGCCGCCAACTGCACGGTCACCGCGCGGGCGGGTCCGTCCAGCCGGGGCCACGGGTCCTCGCCGGTGGTGCCGCTCTCCTTCTGGTAGGCGTGCAGCAGCCGCTGCCAGTCGCCGGGCGGCAGGAAGCCGGCCGCGAAGCCGGCCGCGGGCCGGGCCAGATCCCAGGCCGGTTCGCCCGTTCCCAGGTCGTCCACGTCGATCAGCCGCCACGGCCCGTGCTCCGGCGGATGACGGAGCAACTGCCCGAGGTGGAAGTCGCCGTGGCACAGCGCGGGCGGCGCGCCGGAGCCGGGCGGCAGCGCGGCGGTGCCCGGCTCGGCCCGGCACCAGCCGGGCAGCCCGTCCCAGGCCCGCTCCACGGCCCCGCAGGCCGCGGCCAGTCG
>NZ_WTLH01000172.1 GCF_011421595.1 Streptomyces sp. YIM 98790
ACCTGGCGGACCGGCCGCAGGACCGGCCCGCGGACGTGGCGCTGTCGCTGCTGCGCACCCGGGCCCGGCTGGAACACCGGGCCGTGGTGCCGGCCGCCGGCCACCGGACGGCACTGGCCGCGCTGGCCGCCGGCCGGGCGGACGCCGCCGTCGTCACCGGACGGGCGGTGGCCGGCAAAGATGTGCTGGTCTTCCCCGGGCAGGGCTCCCAGTGGCCCGGCATGGCCCGCGAACTCCTCGGCTCCTCCCCGGTCTTCGCCGAGCGGCTGGCCGAGTGCGCCGAGGCGCTGCGGCCGTTCACCGGCTACCCGCTGCTGTCCGTGCTGCGGCAGGAGCCGGGCGCGCCGGACCTGGACCGGGTGGACGTCGTGCAGCCCGCGCTGTGGGCGGTGATGGTGTCGCTGGCCGAGGTGTGGCGCTCGCACGGGCTGCAGCCGGCCGCGGTGATCGGCCACTCGCAGGGCGAGATCGCCGCGGCCACCGTGGCGGGCGCGCTGGACATCGGCGACGCGGCCCGGGTGGTGGCGCTGCGCAGCCGCGCGCTGCGCGGGGTCTCCGGCGGCGGCATGATGTCGGTGGCCGCCCCGGCCGGGACGGTCGCCGGGCTGCTCGGCGAGGACGGCGGCGCGTTCGGCGGGGTGTCGGTGGCAGCCGTCAACGGGCCGCGCTCGGTGGTGGTCTCCGGCACCCGCGCCGGGCTGCTGGCGCTGCGCGAACGGCTCGCCGCGGACGGCTGCCGGACCAAGATCCTGCCGGTGGACTACGCCTCGCACTCCCCGGCGGTGGACGCGCTGCGCGAGGAGATCCGGGCGCTGCTGGCACCGGTCCGGCCGGTGTCCGTGCCGGTGCTGTTCCTCTCCACGCTGACCGGCGAACCCATGGACACCGCCGGGCTGGACGCCGACTACTGGTTCCGCAGCCTGCGCCACCCGGTCCGGTTCGCCGACGCCACCCGGCGGGCCCTGGAGCTCGGGCACGCCCGGTTCGTGGAGTGCAGCCCGCACCCGGTGCTGGCCGGCGCGGTCGAGGAGACCGCTGAGGCGGCCGGCCGGGAGGCGGTGGCGGTCGGCACGCTGCGCCGCGGGGAGGGCGGCCCGGCGCGGCTGGAGCGCAGCCTCGCCGAGGCCTGGACCGGCGGGGTTCCGGTGGACTGGGAGATACCGGGGGCCCGGCTGGTCGACCTGCCGACGTACCCGTTCCAGCGGGAACGGCACTGGGTGGGCGAGTCCCCGGAGCGGGCAACCGGGGCTGCCGCTGCCGCGCCCGCCGCCGCGGCCGGTGCCTCCCGGGAGGAGCTGCGCGCACTGGTGCGCGGCGCCGCCGCGTCCGTCCTGGGCCACCGGGACGCCGAGGCCGTCGATCCCGCCCGCACCTTCAAGGAGCTGGGCTGCGACTCGGTCAGCGCGGTGGAACTGCGCAACCGGCTGAGCGCACTCACCGGCCTGCGGCTGCCGACCGGCCTGCTGTACGACTTCCCCACCCCCGACCGCGTCACCCGCCTGCTCCACGAGCGTCTCACCGCGCAGGCCGACGCCCCTCGGCCCGCCGCGCCCGCCGCGCCCGCCGCGCTGCGGGCCGCGGAGGGGGACACCGCGCGGGAGCCCGTCGCGGTGGTGGCCATGGCCTGCCGCTACCCGGGCGGCGTCCGGACCCCGGAGGACCTGTGGCAGGTCGTGGCGCAGGGCCGGGACGTGATGTCCGGCCTGCCGGTCAACCGCGGCTGGGATCTGGACGCCCTGTTCGGCGGCGCCTGCGCCACCCGCCGCGGCGGCTTCCTGCACGACGCCGACCTCTTCGACGCCGAGTTCTTCGGCATCGGCCCGCGCGAGGCCCTCGCCATGGACCCGCAGCAGCGGCTGATGCTGGAGATCTCCTGGGAGGCCGTGGAGCGCGCCGGGCTCGACCCCGCCTCCCTGGCCGGCTCCCCCACCGGCGTCTTCGTCGGCGCCATGGCCTCGGACTACGGCACCCGCCTGCACGAGCCGAACAGCGCGGTCGACGGCCATCTGCTCACCGGCACCGGCCTGGGGGTGGCCTCCGGGCGCATCGCCTACACCCTCGGCCTCAACGGCCCGGCCCTGACCGTGGACACCGCCTGCTCCTCCTCCCTGGTCGCGATCGAGCTCGCGGTGCGCGCCCTGCGGCGCGGGGACTGCGGCCTCGCCCTGGCCGGCGGCGTGACCGTGATGAGCAACCCCGGCATCCTCGTCGAGTTCAGCCGCCAGAACGGGCTGGCCCCGGACGGCCGCGCCAAGGCGTTCTCCGACGCGGCCGACGGCACCGTGTTCTCCGAGGGCGCGGGCGTGCTGCTGCTGGAACGGCTGTCCGACGCCCGGCGCAACGGCCACCCGGTGCTGGCCGTGATCCGCGGCGCGGCCGTGAACTCCGACGGCGCCAGCAACGGCCTGAGCGCGCCCAGCGGCCAGGCCCAGCAGCAGGTCATCCGGCAGGCCCTGGCCGACGCCGGTCTGGCCCCGCAGGATGTCGACGCCGTCGAGGCGCACGGCACCGGCACCGCGCTGGGCGACCCCATCGAGGCCGACGCCCTGCTCGGCACCTACGGCCGGGACCGGGACGACACCGTGTGGGTCGGCTCGCTGAAGTCCAACATCGGCCA
This sequence comes from Streptomyces sp. YIM 98790, assembly GCF_011421595.1. Taxonomy (GTDB): domain Bacteria; phylum Actinomycetota; class Actinomycetes; order Streptomycetales; family Streptomycetaceae; genus Streptomyces. The sequence goes on from NZ_WTLH01000172.1 coordinate 2,618, forward strand.
CACCCAGGCGGCGGCCGGCGTCGGCGGGGTGATCAAGATGGTGCAGGCGATGCGGCACGGCACGCTGCCCCGCACCCTGCACGCGGAGCGGCCCACCACCCGGGTCGACTGGGCGGACGGCCGGGTCCGGGTGCTCACCGAGGAACGGCCCTGGACGGGGCGGGACGGCCGCCCGGCGCGGGCCGCCGTCTCCAGCTTCGGCATCAGCGGCACCAACACCCACCTGGTGCTGGAGGCCGCCCCGCCCGCCGCCGGGCAGGGCGCCGGCGGACCGGATGCCGCCGTACCGGACGCTGCCGGGCAGGGCGCCGCCGGACCGGACGCCGCTGTACCGGACGCCGTGCCGCCCGCTCCCGGGGCCGCATTCCCGGCCGCCGCCCGGAGCGACGCCCCGCTGGTGTGGGCGGTCTCCGCCCGCTCCGCCGAGGCGCTCCGCGCCCAGGCGGACCGGCTGCGCGCCTACGCCGCCACCGCCCCCGCACCGGACCTCGCCGAGGCCGGCCGCAACCTCACCCGCCGGGCCGCCCTGCCGCACCGCGCCGTGGTGGTGGCCGGCGGCCGGGAGGAGCTGTGCGCGGCGCTGGCCGCGCTGGCCGCCGGCGAACCGCACCCCGGCCTGGTCACCGGAACGGCCGCCCGCGAGGTCCACCCGGTGTTCGTGTTCCCCGGCCAGGGCGCCCAGTGGGCCGGCATGGCCGTCGAACTCCTCGGATCCGACGAGCGGTTCGCCGCCGAGCTGCGGCACTGCGCGGACGCCCTGCGGCCCTGGACCGGCTGGTCGGTCCGGGACGTGCTCACCGGCGCCGAGGGGGCGCCCTCCCTGGACGACGGCACCGAGGTGGTGCAGCCGGCGCTGTTCGCCGTGATGGTCTCGCTCGCCCGGCTGTGGCGCGCGGCGGGCGTGGAACCCGCCGCCGTCGTCGGCCACTCGCAGGGCGAGATCGCCGCCGCGGCCGTCACCGGCGCGCTGTCCCTGGAGGAGGCGGCCCGGGTGATCGCGGTGCGCAGCCGGGTGGTGGGCGGCCTGGACGGCACCGGCGGCGTGCTCGCGGTCGGCCTGCCCGAGGCGGAGGTGCGCGGGCGCCTGGCGCCCTGGACCGGGCGGCTGTGGGTGGCCGTCGACAACGGCCCGGTCGGCACCGTGCTGGCCGGGGAACTGGCCGCCATCGAGGAGTTCGCGGCGGCCTGCGCCGCGGACGGCGTACAGGTGCGGCGCACCCCGGTCGCCTATGCCGCGCACACCCCGCATGTGGCGGCGGTGCGCGGGGAACTGCTGGACGCGATCGGCAGCCTGTCCCCCGCCGACACGGCCACCGCCTTCTCCTCCTCCTGCGCCGGGGACTTCCTGCCCGGCTCCGCACTGGACGCCGGCTACTGGTACCGCAATCTGGCCGAGCCGGTCCTCTTCGACACCGCGGTGCGTGCCTTCCGCGACCGCAGCCACCCGCTGTTCATCGAGGTCAGCCCGCACCCGATCCTGGCCGGGGCGGTCCGTGAGATCCTCGCCGACGCGGGGATCACCGGTTCGGCCACGGGCACGCTGCGGCGCGGCGAGGGCGGCCCGCGGCAGTTCCTCACCGCGCTGGCCGGGGCCTGGGTGCGGGGCGCGGCCGTGGACTGGCCGGCGGTGCTGGGCCCGGCGCGCCGCACGCTTGAGCTGCCGACCCACCCGTTCCTGGGCCGCCGGTTCTGGCTGTCCCCGGACGGGGACGGCGGCCATCCCGTGCTGCGGTCCGTGGTCCCGCTCGCCGCCGCCGAGGACGACGAGGACGGCGCGCCCGGCGGCGGGCTGCTGCTGACCGGGCGGGTCTCCCGCAACACCATGCCGTGGCTGGCCGACCACGCGGTGCGGGACACCGTACTGCTGCCGGGCACCGCGTTCGCCGAACTCGCCCTGCGGGCCGCCGCCGAGGCGGGCGCGGCCGGTGTCGAGTCGCTGACCCTGCATGCCCCGCTGGTGCTGCCCGAGGGCGGCTCGGCCGAGATCCAGGTCGCGGTCCGCGGCACCGAACTCACCGTCCACGCCCGGCCGGACGCCGGGACGCCGTGGACCCGGCACGCCGCCGGCACCCTGGCCGCCGGGCGCCCGGCGCCGCCCGCCCGGCTCGCCCAGTGGCCCCCGGCCGGCGCCGAGCCGGTCGACCTCTCCGACGCCTACCGGCGGCTCGCCGGGACCGGCTACGCCTACGGCCCGGCCTTCCGCGGGCTCACCGCGGCCTGGCGGGACGGCACCGGGATGTGGGCCGAGGTGCGCCTGCCGGACGGCACGGACCGGGGCGGGCACGGGCACGGGGACGGGGACGGGCACGCTGACGGGCACGCTGTCGGGAACGACGGGTTCACCGTGCACCCGGCGCTGCTGGACGCCGCCCTGCACCCGCTGGTGCTGGACGCGGACGGGCTGCACCTGCCGTTCGTGCTCTCCGGCATGTGGTTCACCGGGCGGGCGCCCGGGACGCTGCGGGTGCGGATCTCCGGCTCCTCCCTCACCTTCTGGGACTCCTCCGGTGCCCCGGCCGGCGAGATCGGCGACGTGATCCTCCGTCCCGCGTCGGCCGCGCCCGGCACCGAGCTCCACCGGGTGGAGTGGGTGGAGACCGCCCCGCCGTCCGGCACCGCCGGTCCCGGCTGGACGGTCACCGACTGCGGTGCCGAACTGCCCGCCGAGGTGCCGCCGGTGGTCCTGGTGCGCTGCCCGGACGGCGACGGCACCGGCGACGGCTCCCCGCTCTCCCCCGCCCCGCGGGTCCCGCATGCGATGCTCCGCCAGGTGCTGGCGCTGGCCCAGCGCTGGGTGGCCGAGGACCGGTACGCCGGCTCCCGGCTGGTGTTCCTGGCCGACCCCGGCACCCCGGCCGGAGCCGCGGTGTGGGGCCTGGTCCGCTCCGCCGCCACCGAGCACCCCGGCCGGTTCGCCCTGGCCCACGCCACGCCCGAGGACGGCGCCCTGGTCGCGGCCGTGCAGGAGCCGCAGTTCGCGGTGGCGGACGGCGGCCGGGTGCTGGTGCCCCGGGTGGTGCGTCACATCGCCGACGGCCCCCCGCCGGCCGGGCTGGGCGACGGCACCGTGCTGGTCACCGGCGGCACCGGCGGCCTGGGCGCGCTGACCGCCGCCCGCCTGGTGGAACGGCACGGCGCCCGGGACCTGCTGCTGGTCTCCCGGCGCGGCCCCGAGGCCCCCGGCGCGGAAGCGCTGGCGGAGCGGCTCACGGGGCTGGGCGCCTCGGTGCGCATCGCCGCCTGCGACCTCGCCGACCGCGCACAACTGGCCGCGCTGCTGGCCGGGGAGCGCCTGACGGCCGTGGTGCACGCGGCCGGGGTGCTGTCCGACGCCACGCTGGCCGGGCTGACCCCGGAGCGGCTGGACGCGGTGCTGGCCCCCAAGGCCGACGCCGCCCGGCTGCTGCACGAACTGACCCTGGACCAGCCGCTGACCGCCTTCGTCCTGTTCTCCTCGGTCGCCGGGGTGCTGGGCAACGCCGGGCAGGCCAACTACGCGGCGGCCAACGGCTATCTGGACGGGCTGGCGGACCACCGCCGCGCCCTGGGCCTGCCCGCGGTCTCCGTGGCCTGGGGCCTGTGGTCCGTGCGCACCGGCATGACCGGGGCCATGACGGACGCCGACCGCACCCGGCTGGCCGGGGTGGCGGCGATGACCGAACGCCAGGGCCTGGAGCTGCTGGACGCGGCGCTGAGCCCGGAGGCGGGTGCCCGGGTGGTGGCCGCCCGCTGGGACACCGCCGCGCTGCGCGCCCGGCCCGGCGGCCCCCCGGCGGTGCTGCGCTCCCTGGTCCCGGCCGCGGCCCGCCGCCCCGCCCCGCACGGCCCGGCGGGAGCGGAAGCAGCGGAAGCAGCGGAAGCAGCGGAAGCAGCGGAAGCAGCGGAAGCAGCGGAGGGAACGGCACCGGACGCCGGCCGCCGGTTCCCGGACGCCGAGGCGGTGTCCGCGTTCGTCCGCGGCCAGGTGGCGCTCGCCCTGGGCCACCGCTCGGCCGACGCCGTCGACCCGGACAAGCCGTTCCGCGAAATGGGCCTGGACTCACTGACCTCGGTGGAGATGCGCAACCGGATCAGCGCCGAGACCGGCCTGCGGCTGCCCGCCGCCCTGGTCTTCAACCACCCCACCGTTGCCGCGCTCTCCGCCCGCCTGGCCCGGGACCTGGTGCCCAGCCCGGAGCGGCGGCTGCGCACCGCCCTGGACCGGGTGCTGCCCGACCTGGAGCCGGCCGCCGCGGCGGCGCTGCTCACCGAGGCCCTGAACCGGCTCGGCGTACCGGCCGCCGGCACCGGGCCCGCGAACGCAACCGCAACCGCAACCGCAACCGCAACCGCAAACGGCACCGGAGGCCCGGCGCCGATGCCCGGCCGGGTGCCCGAGTCCGGCCCGGAGGGCCTGGGCAGCGACGAGGAACTCTTCGCCTTCATCGACACCCAGCTCTGATCCGCCCGCTCCGCGCACCACCAGCCACGCACCCAGCCCACCGACCCGCGACCCAGCGACACAGCCACAGCTCTGATGGGGGTTCACCAATGGCGGCCGAGGACAAGCTCCGCGACTACCTCAGGCGGGTGACCGTCGATCTGACGGACGCGCGCCGACGCCTGGCCGAGGCAGACGCCCGCGACCACGAGCCCATCGCCGTGATCGGCATGTCCTGCCGGTTCCCCGGCGCCGAGGACGTGGACGCCTTCTGGGACCTGCTGCGCGAGGGCCGCGCCGCCCCCGTCGGCGAGGTGCCCGAGAGCCGTTTCCGCGCCCAGGCCCCGCCCGGCGCCGACCGGCCCCGGCAGGGCGCCTTCCTGCCCGATGTGGCCGGTTTCGACGCGGAGTTCTTCGGCTTCCCGCCGCAGGAGGCGCTGCGCATGGACCCGCAGCAGCGGCTGCTGATGGAGCTGGCCTGGGAGGCCATGGAGGACGCCGGGACCCCGCCGCCCGGCCTGGCCGGCAGCCGTACCGGCGTGCTGCTCGGCTTCTCCGACTCCTTCCAGTACGGGCAGCTGGAGGCCGAGATCGAGGGCCGCGAGGTGTGGGCCGACCCGTACCTGGGCCAGGGCGGGCTGGCCAGCGTGGTGGCCGGGCGCATCGCCTACCACTTCGACCTGCGCGGGCCGGCCTTCTCGCTGGACACCGCGTGCTCCTCGGCGCTGGTCGCCGTGCACCAGGCGGTGCGGGCGCTGCGCGCGGGCGAGTGCGACCAGGCCCTGGCCGGCGGCGTCTACCTGGCCCTGCACCCGTTCCTGCACGCGTACAGCAGCGCCAACGCGCTGCTCTCGCCCACCGACCGCTGCCACACCTTCGACACCGGGGCGGACGGCTATCTGATGGGCGAGGGCGGCGGCCTGGTGATGCTGGCCCGGCTGTCCGACGCACTGCGCGACGGCCGCCGCGTCCGCGCGGTGATCCGGGGCTCGGCGGTCAATCAGGACGGCCGCAGCAACGGCCTGACCGCGCCGAACCGCGACGCCCAGGTGGACGTGATCCGCCGGGCGCTGGCCGCCGCCCGGGTGGCGCCGGGCGAGGTGGCCTACCTGGAGGCGCACGGCTCGGGCACGGCACTCGGCGACGAGATCGAACTCGGCGCCCTGCACGAGGTGTTCGGCAGCCGGCCGGCCGCCGGACCGCCGCTGCGGGTGGGCGCGGTGAAGACCAACGTCGGCCACACCCACACCGCGGCCGGTATCGCGGGCCTGATCAAGACGGTGCTGGTCCTGGAGCACGGCCAGGTGCCGCCCAATCTCCACATGACCGAACCGGCGGACGTGGTGCACGCGGCCGGTCCGGCGGTGCGGCCCGCCGCCGAGGGCGGACCGCTCACCGGGCACCGCGCCGAGGGCACCTCCGGCACGGACGCCGGGGGCGACGGGGATGCCGGGCAGGCCGGGCAGGCCGGGCAGGCCGGGCAGGCCGGGCAGGCCGGGCAGGCCGGGCAGGCCGGGGACGACGCGGGCACGGTGGTCGCCGGGGTCAGCTCCTTCGGCTGGTCCGGCACCAACGCCCATGTGGTGCTGGAGACCGCCCCGCCGCCCGCGGAGCCCGAGGGGAGCGGCCCGGCGCCCGCCGCCGAGCTGCTGCCCGTCTCCGCCGCCGGCGAGACCGAGCTGCGCGCGATGCTGGAACGCCTGTCCCGGCNACCGCCCCGCCGCCCGCGGAGCCCGAGGGGAGCGGCCCGGCGCCCGCCGCCGAGCTGCTGCCCGTCTCCGCCGCCGGCGAGACCGAGCTGCGCGCGATGCTGGAACGCCTGTCCCGGCGCCTCGACGGCCCCGGCCCCGGACTCGCCGACGTGGCACACACCCTGCAGAGCGGACGTGTGGCGGGCGCCGTGCGGCGGGCGGTTGTCGCCGCCGGCCGGGAACAGGCCGCGGAACGCCTCGCGGCGGCGGCCACCGGGGGCGCCGTCCGCACCACCGGGCGGACGTCCGGCCCGCGCACCGCGTTCCTGCTGCCCGGTGTCGGCGACCAGTACCGGGGCGTGGGCCAGGGCCTGTACCGGGAGGAGCCGGCCTTCGCCGAGGCCGTGGACGAGTGCCTGGCGGCAGCCGCCGAGCGGTGCGGCGTCGATCTGCGCCCCGTCTTCTTCGCCGCGCCGCGGGACACCTCCGGCCCGGGCGGCGGCGCCCTGCTCGCCGCCTCGTCCGACGACCTCTTCGACCACGCCGAGACCGCCCACCCGTTCCTGTTCACCCTTGAATACGCGCTGGCCCGGCTGCTGATGCGGCGCGGCGTGCAGCCCGCGCTGCTGGCCGGCTACAGCCTCGGCGAGTATGTCGCGGCCTGCCTGGCCGGGGTGTTCACCCTGCCGGACGCCCTGTGGCTGGTGACCGAACGGGCCCGGCTGATCGAGGCCGCCCCGCCCGGCCGGATGCTCGCCGTGGCCGCCGCGCCCGAAGACTTCGCCGGCCTCGGCCTCGGCCCCTCGGTGGACGTGGCCGCGCTCAACGGCCCGCACATGACCGTGCTCAGCGGCCCGCCCGACGCCGTGGACGCGGCGGCCGGGCGGCTGGCCGAGGCCGGCATCGCGGCCCGCGCGCTGCGCGCCGCCCACCCCTTCCACTCCTCGCTGCTGCGTCCGGCCCGGGACCGGCTGGCCGGCCTGGTCGCCTCGGTGCCGCGCCGGGCGCCCCGCATCCCGGTGGTCTCCAACGCCACCGGCCGGGTTCTGACGGACGCCGAGGCCACCGACCCCGGCTACTGGGCCGGTCACCTGTGCCGCCCGGTGCGGTTCGCCGACTGCGTGCGGCACTGCGCCGAGCAGGGCGTGACGGCCTATGTCGAGCTGGGCCCGGGCCAGACGCTGGGCGGGCTGGTGCGGCAGAACGTGGGCGACGCGCGCCCGGCGGTGCTGGGCACCCTGCCCGCGCAGTGGGCGGTGACCGAGGACACCGACGAGAGCACCGCGCTGCTGGAGACCTGCGCCCGGCTGTGGGAGCTGGGAACCGAGCTGGACTGGGCGGCCCTGCGGCGCGGCACCGGGCGGCTGGTCTCGCTGCCGCCCTACCCGTTCCGCCGCACCCGCTACTGGCCCGAGCCGTCCGGTCCGGACGCCGGGCCCGCGTCACCGGAGCACACCCGAGCGGCGCGGACCGAGCAGGCCGGGCCGGACGCGGACGCGGACGCGGGGACGGAGACGGATACGGAGAAGAGAGAGGTCGACGAGGCCGGCCGCTGCTACGTACCGGTCTGGCGCCCGGACCTCGCCCCGTCCCCGGACGGCACCGCCGTGCCCGGGCTGTCCGGCACCCTGGTGGTGTTCAGCGACGGCGAGCTCGGCACCCGGCTGGCCGACGCGGCCACCGCCGCCGCGGGCGGCGGCACCGGGCTCCGGGTGCTGGAGGTGCTTCCGGGCAGCGTCTCCGCACCGCGCCGCGAGGGCCGCCGCCTGGTGATCGACCCGGCCGACCCCCGTCACCACCACGAAGTGTTCGCCGCGATCGGCGACGGGAACCGCTCCGAGAACGGGGACGGAGACGACGGCGAGGGCGAGGGCGGCGAGGGCGGCGGCCCGCTGCACGTGGCCCACCTGTGGAGCCTGCGGGAACCGGCCGGCACCCTCTTCCCCGCCGACGACGATCTGCGCACCGCGATCCGCCACGGCTTCGACAGCCTGCTGCTCACCCTCCAGGCCCTGGCCGGGCGCCCGGCGCGGCTGCTGACGGTCAGCGCGGGCGCCGCCGAGATCACCGGCGGGGACGCCACCGCGCCCGACCGCGCCCTGGTGCACGGCCTGGCGCGCGGGGTGTGCGCCGAATACCCCGCGCTGTCCTGGCGGGGTGTGGACGTGCAGCCCGGCCACCCCGGGGCTGCCGGGCACCTGCTGCACGAACTGGGGCACGGCTTCCGGGAGTCCGGCGGCGGCCCGGCGGGGGCGCCGGCCCTGGCGGGGCGGCGGGACGGCCGCCGATGGCTCCTGGCCCACACCGAGATCCCGCTGCCCGACACCGCCGACGCCGCCGACGCACCGCCCGCGCGGACCTGTCTGATCACCGGCGGCACCCGGGGCCTGGGCATGATCCTCGCCCGTCACCTGGCCCGCCGCGGGGTGCGGCGGCTGGCCCTGGTCAGCCGTACCGGCCGGGCCGACACCACGGACCTCACCGCCGCGGGCGCCGAGGTCCTGGTGATCTCCGCGGACGTGGGCGAGCCGGACGAGTTCCGCCGCGCCCTGGCCGAGGCCCGGGCCCGGTTCGGCACCCTCGACATGGTGGTGCACGCCGCGGGCGCCCCCGGCGGCGGCCTGGCCCAGCGACGCGATCCGGCCGAGGCGCACCGCGTGCTGGCGCCCAAGGTGCTGGCCATGGGGCCGCTGGCGGAGCTCGTCGGCCCGGCCACCCCGGCCGCCGAACGGCCGAGGCTGCTGGTGCTGTACTCCTCCATCGCCACCGTGGTCGGCGGCATCGGCGAGGCCGACTACTGCGCCGCGAACAGCGTGCTGGACGCCTACGGCCAGGCCCTGGCGCACGCCGCCGAGCGCACCCAGGTCGTCACCGTGGCCTGGGGCCACTGGCAGCACGACGCCTGGGCGGACGACACCACCGGCGCCGACCGGATCGCCTACCGCAAGCGCAACGGGCTCACCGACGAGGCGGGCTGCGCCCTGCTGGACCGGATCACCGCCTCGGCCGGCGGCGCGGTGGTGGCGCTGCGCCCGCCGCTGGAACGTGCCGTCCGCGACATCACCCGGCTCAACTCCCTGGACCGGCTGATCGAGAGCGCCACCCCCGGGAACGCCGCGGCCACCGCCGACGGCACTGACGGCGGGACCGGCACTGACGGCGGGACCGGCGGAACCGGCAGTGGCGTTCCCGGGGGTGGCCGCACCGGCAAGGCCAGGTTCCCCCGGCCGCCGCTGCGCACCGAGTACGTGCCGCCGCGTGCCGGCCTGGAGACCACGGTCGCCGAGGTGTGGGGCGAGTACCTGGGCATCGACCGGGTCGGCGGCCAGGACCCGTTCTTCGACCTGGGCGGCAACTCCCTGGTCGGCATGGCGATGGTGGCCGCCCTGGAACGGCGGCTGGGGCGGCGGATCGCCCCCGCGCTGCTGTTCGCCCACCCCACCGTGGCCGCGCTCGCCGCCGCCCTGTCCCCCTCGCCCGACCCGTCCGCCCCCGGCCCCGCCCCTGCCCCCGCTGCCGCCGGCGCCGCTGCCGGGCCGGACGGC
>NZ_WTLH01000173.1 GCF_011421595.1 Streptomyces sp. YIM 98790
CAGCCCGCCGCCGCCCCGGAGCCCGCCCCGGCTCCGGCCGCGGAGGCCCCCGCTCCGGCACCGGCTCCCGAGCCCGCGGCGTCCGCCCCGGCGGGGGGTGCGCAGGGCACGGACGTGGTCCTGCCCGCGCTGGGCGAGTCGGTCACCGAGGGCACCGTCACCCGCTGGCTGAAGCAGGTCGGCGAGGAGGTGGAGGCGGACGAGCCGCTGCTGGAGGTCTCCACCGACAAGGTCGACACCGAGATCCCGGCCCCCGCCGCCGGCACCCTGCTGGAGATCGTGGTCGGCGAGGACGAGACCGCGGAGGTCGGCGCCAGGCTCGCGGTCATCGGCGCCAAGGGCGCCGCCCCGGCACAGGCCCCGGCCCCCGAGGCCCCGGCACCGGCACCGGCTCCCGCACCGCAGCCGGCCGCCCCGGCACCGGAGCCCGCCCCGGCCGCCGAGACCCCGGCCCCCGCACCGGCACCTGCCCCTGCCCCTGCACCGGCTCCCGAGCCCGCTCCGGCCCCGGCGGCTCCCGCCGCCCCGGCCCCGAAGCCCGCTCCGGTGCCCGAGGGCGTCTACGTCACCCCGCTGGTGCGCAAGCTCGCCAGCGAGAACGGCGTCGACCTCTCGCAGGTCAAGGGCAGCGGCGTCGGCGGACGGATTCGCAAGCAGGACGTGCTGGCCGCCGCCGAGGCGGCCAAGGCCGCCAGGGCCACCGAGGCGCAGGCCCCGGCCGCCGCCGCACCGTCGGCCGCCCCGGCCGCGGTGCCGGCCGCCGCGGCGGAGCTGCGCGGCAAGACGGTCAAGATGTCCCGCATCCGCAAGGTCATCGCCGAGAACATGATGAAGGCGCTGCACAGCCAGGCGCAGCTCTCCACCGTGGTCGAAGTCGATGTCACCAGGATCATGAAGCTCCGGGCCCGGGCCAAGGAGAGCTTCCTGGCCCGGGAAGGCGTCAAGCTCTCCCCCATGCCGTTCTTCGTCAAGGCGGCGGCCGAGGCGCTCAAGGCGCACCCGTCGGTCAACGCCCGGATCAACGACGACGGCACCGTGACCTACCACGACGTGGAGAACGTCGGCATCGCGGTGGACTCGGAGAAGGGCCTGATGGTCCCGGTCATCAAGGGCGCGGGCGACCTGAGTCTGGCGGGCATCGCCAAGAAGACCGCCGAACTGGCCGGCAAGGTCCGCAAGGGCGGCCTGACCCCGGACGACATGTCCGGCGGCACGTTCACGATCAGCAACACCGGTTCGCGCGGTGCACTGTTCGACACCATCATCGTGAACTACCCGCAGGTCGCGGAGCTGGGCATCGGCGCCACCGTGCGCCGCCCGGTGGTCGTGGACCACCCGGAGCTGGGCGAGACCATCGCCATCCGGGACATGGTCTACCTGACGCTCTCCTACGACCACCAGCTGGTGGACGGCGCCGACGCCGCCCGCTACCTGACGGACGTCAAGGCGCGTCTGGAGTCCGGCGAGTTCGAGGGCGAACTCGGTCTCTGACCGCCGCGCTCCCCCTCCGGAGCCGGCCCGGAGCCGGTGTGGAGCCCCGGCCGCGCACCTCGCGCGGCCGGGGCTCCGCCGTCACTTCTGCTTCCCGCAGTCCGGGTAGCGGGCGTCCACCGCGCAGGCGTCGTAGACCGCCTTCCTGACGTCGACCTCGACCTCTTTCTGCTCGTCGGTCAGCACGGTCAGCTCGTACTCCGGCCCGTCGCAGTTCGTGCCCGAACCGGTGGAGCCGGTCGAGCCGGTGGAGCCGCCGGCGGAGCTGCCGCCCGCGTCATCGTCGTCCGGCTTGCCGACCGAGCCCCCGCCGCCGGTGGTGCCGTCCTTGGAGACGTCCCCGCCGCTGCCCGACGACCCGCCCGAACTGCTCGACCCGCCCGAGGAGCCGCCCGAGGAGGAGCCGCCGCCCCCGGAGGACCGGGCCGGCGCCTTCTGGCTGGAGATCTCCTTCTCGCACCGGTCGATCTCCTTGTCCACCACCGTGCCGCTGACGTGGGAGGGGCCGGAGGAGCAGGACACCGTCGCGAGCGCGGCCCCGGCCGCGGCCGCGAGCGTGACGACAGTCCGGCGAATCGTTGCGGGCATGTGGAAATCCCCCCGAGGGACTCGTAGGTGTGGGCCGAACGCAGGTTACCGCCCGCCCGGGGCAGCCCCGGGGGCTGTGGCCTTCCCGTGACGATCCTGCAGCGCTGGCATCGCCGCCCGCCGTGGGAGCGCTCCCAAGCCCTGGGCTCCGCCGCCTCCGCCGAGCCGGTCGACGGCTGGACCGTCCCCTGGTCCTTCACCGGCGGCCGGCAGATCGGCCACCTGCGGAACGGCACGCTCTCCCAGAACGGCCCGGACCCGCCGAAGCCGCCGAAGCCGCCGAATGCTCCCCTGACTTGACAGGCTTTTGGTACCAGTCATGCTGCTCGCGACCGTGAGCGGCGCGCAGCGCGGTGCGCGCCGTGCCCCATGACCGGAAGGCCGCCATGTCGATCTCGCGTTCGTCCCCGCCGCTGGTGTTCGGGATTTACCCATCGGGTGCTTCGGCGACCGATCCCGTGACCCCGGACGACCCCGCCCGCATCGAGGACGCCCTGGCCAGGCTGCAAGGGGCCCCCGGACGGCCGTTCCGCGTCCGCGCCTATGCGGAGTACCACGACGCGGCCTGCGACCTCACCGGCGACCACCTCACGCCCTGCGACGTCGAGCGGTACCTGGGCAAGGGGCGGCGTCTGGACCTGGTGGCGCAGTTCCAGGCCCACAGCGGCAACACCAGCGGCTACGCGGCCTTCGTCCGGCACCTGGTGGCACGCTACGGGCCCCGGACCGACCTGCTCCAGGTCACCGAGGAGGCCAACGTGGCCGGTGGCCACGGCCTGGACGGCGACTTCCCGCAGGTGCACGAGGCGCTCGTCGCGGGCGTGCTCGCGGCCAAGGACGAGGCACGGCGCCGCGGGCTCGCCCGCCTGCGGGTGGGGTTCAACGTGGCCACCACCGAGGATGGCGATCCGTTCTTCGGCGTGCTCGGGCGGCTGGGCGGCGGCCGGCGGTGGTCCGAGGCGGTCGACTATGTCGGTCTGGACTGCTTCCCGGATGTCTGGGACCACCCGGTCGCCCCCGACGGGCAGCCGGGTGACCTGTCCGACGCGGTGGTGGAGTCGGTGCGCTGGCTGCGGCGGGAGCTGCCCGCGGCCGGGCTGCCCGCCGGCGTCCCGGTCGTGGTGGCCGAGCACGGCTGGCCCACCGGACCCGGCCGTTCCCCGGAGCGCCAGGCGGAGGTGCTGGAGCGGGTGATCCGCACGCTGTGGGACCGCCGCGGCGACCTCGACGTCGTGGGGTACACGCTGTTCGCGCTGAGGGATGCCAGGAGCGCCGGCCGGGACCTCTTCGACCAGTTCGGCATCGTGCGGGACGATTACACACCGAAGCCCGCGTTCGAGGTCTACCGTCGGCTGATCGCCGGGGCGGACCAGGCGGGCAGCGGTCACAGGGGTGCGGTCCAGGTGCGGCAGGGCGGAGACGGAGACGGAGACGGCGCGCTGCCGGTCCCCCACCGCGCACGCTGACGTTCACCACGGGGCGGCGCCGCGCTCACGCACCGTGCCGGCCGGACGGTCCGGGTGCCGCCAGGCCGGGACGCCGGCCGCCCGGCCGTCCCGGCCCGCGCTCAGGGCCGGGCGCTGCTGAGGCGGAGCGGTGTCAGGTCGCGGGGCCGGGAGGGCTCGCCGCAGTGGGCGCAGACGGTCTGCGGCCGGAAGACCTCGCCGCAGGAGTGCCGGAAGACCGTGGGCGGCTCGCCCTCGGTGACATAGCGGTCGCCCCAGTCCATGAGGGTGACCAGGACCGTGTGGAGGGCGCGGCCGGCCTCGGTGAGGACGTACTCGTGGCGCGGCGGGTGCTGTTCGTACTGGCGGCGCTGCAGGACGCCGGCGTCGACCAGCTTGCGGAGCCGGGCGGCGAGGATGTCGCGGCTGGCGCCGGTGTTGCGCACGATCTGGTCGAACCGCCGCACGCCGAAGAAGATCTCGCGCAGGGCCAGCAGGCTCCAGCGTTCTCCGACGACGGCCATGGCGTTGGCGATGGAGCATTCGCGGGGGTTGGCAGGCATGGTCTCTTCCTCGGCGTGCGGCGTGCGGCGTGCGGGTGTGTGCGGGTGTGCGGTACGGAATCCGGCTTCAGGGAAGGAGGAGGCGGCGGGTCTGCCGGCCGGTGGCGAGCAGGGTGCCGTCGGCAGTCCACAGGGTGCAGTTGTCCACGCACCAGCCCGCCGCGGCGTGCTCCGTGCGGATGCGGGTGAGCATCCAGGCTCCCGGGGCGGCGTCGGCCACCGCGTCGGTCAGGTGGGCGGCGAACTCCACGGTCGGGATGGCGAGGGGCTCGCGGAGGATGCCGTACAGGGCCGGGGGCGGGGCGTCCAGCAGGATCAGGGCCGCCTCGGTGGCGTCGGCCGGCGGGGTGCGCAGGCGCATCCAGGCGGTGAGTTCGGGTTCCTCGCCGCCGGAGAGCGGGAGGCGGTCGTCGGCGGGACGGATGTCGATGTGGTCGGCGAAGTCGACGACGGCCCCGCGGAAGGCGGGCCGGGAGTCGGCGTCCGGCACGCCGGGCAGCGGCCGGCCGGGCCAGGGCCGCCCCGGTCCCCCGGGCCCGAAGGTGGCGGTGGCGGTGACGGCCGTCCGGCCGCCGGTGGTCAGGTCGGCGCGGGCGGTGGTGACGCTGCGGCCGGTGCGGAGCAGCTCCACCCCGATCTCCGCCCGCGGCTCGCGGACCGCGCCGAGCAGGTTGGCGTGCAGGGCGCGCAGCGGCAGCGGCCGCGGCAGGGCCTCACGGGCGCGGGCGGCCAGGCGGGCGACGAGATAGCCGCCGTGCAGGCCGTCCCAGGAGCGCCAGGACGGGTCGAGGTCGGCCGGGGCGGCGCCGGCGGCCGGGGCGGCCGGGGTGACTGATGTGGTCATGGTCTCATCCGCGTTCGTTGTGATGTCCAACTCTGCTGCTCATGAGTATGGTCCCAGAAGGTTGGATTTTCCAACTCAGTGGACGAGGAGGCAGAGCCATGCGAGACGCAGTGATCGTTGACGCGGTGCGGACGCCGATCGGCAGGGGGAAGCCGTCGGGCGCGCTGCATGCCGTCCACCCCGTCGACCTGCTGGCCGGGGTCATCCGGGAGGTGACCGGGCGCAGCGGGGTCGACCCGGCACTGATCGACGATGTGATCGGCGGGTGCGTGGACCAGGTCGGGGAGCAGGCTCAGAACACCACCCGGTGGGCCGTGCTGGCCGCCGGGCTGCCCGAGTCCGTGCCCGCCACCACCGTGGACCGGCAGTGCGGCAGCAGCCAGCAGGCCGTGCACTTCGCCGCCCAGGGCGTGATCGCCGGGGCCTATGACCTGGTGGTCGCCTGCGGCGTGGAGTCGATGAGCCGGGTGCCCATGTGGTCGAACGTGCCGCCCGGCACCGATCCGCACGGCCCCGCGGTCGCCGCCCGCTACCCCGACGGGCTGGTGCCGCAGGGCGTCAGCGCCGAACTGATCGCGCAGAAGTGGGGACTGGACCGACGGGCGCTGGACGAGTTCGCCACCGAGTCGCACCGCCGGGCCGCCCTGGCCACGGAGGAGGGGCGGTTCCTGGACGAGGTGGTGCCGGTGCGCACCGGCGAGCGGACCGTCACCACCGACGAATCGATACGGCCGGGGACGACGCCGGAGGTGCTGGCGGGGCTGCAGCCGGCCTTCCGCGACCCGGACCTGGGCGAGCGGTTCGGCCTCACCGAATGGGCGGTCACGGCCGGCAACTCCAGCCCTGTCAACGACGGTGCCGCCGCGGTGCTCATCGCCTCCGCCGAGACGGCGGCCCGGCTCGGCCTGCGCCCGCGCGCCCGGCTGCACAGCTTCGCGGTCGCGGGCTCCGATCCGCTGCTGATGCTCACCGGCGTCATCCCGGCCACCGGGAAGGTGCTGCGGCGGGCCGGGCTCCGGCTGTCCGACATCGATCTGTTCGAGGTGAACGAGGCGTTCGCCAGCGTGGTGCTGGCCTGGCTGGCGGAGACCGGCGCCGACCCGGCGAAGGTCAACGTCAACGGAGGCGCGCTGGCCCTGGGCCACCCGCTCGGCGCCAGCGGCGCCCGGCTGATGACCACCCTGGTCAATGCAATGGAGCAGCGCGGCGCCCGCTACGGCCTGCAGACCATGTGCGAGGCGGGCGGCCTGGCCAACGCCACGGTGCTGGAGGCGCTGTAACGGCGGGCGGCGGCGGAGCCTCTGCCCCGTTCCCCTCCCTCTCCCGTGCGGTGCGATTGCCCAAGGACGGGGAGACGGGGCGGAGGCGGCGGGGGTGTTCGGGGAGGTCCGAGGCTGGGCGAAACTGCGCGGCTTCCGAACAGTGTGCATCTTGTCATGTACGGGATATGACCATACGGTTTCAGAGTGGGTCTGGGAGCGCTCCCACACCTGTCCGTCTCAGTCGAAAGGGACACGCATGGAGCCGCTGCCCCGTTCCCCGTCACCGCCCGTCGCCCCGCCCCGCGCCGGCCGGCTCGCCGCGCTCTGCCGGCGGCACTCCGTCGCCGCACTCCGGATGCTCATGGGCCTTCTCTTCCTGTACTTCGGCGGCATGAAGCTCATCCCCGCGGCCAGTCCGGCGGAGGAGATGGCCGGCCGGACCATGGAGGCCATCACCTTCGGCCTGGTGCCGGCGGCCGTCTCGCTGCCGCTGCTCGGCGTGCTGGAGGTGCTGATCGGGACCGGCCTGGTCACCGGGCTGCTGCCGCGCCTGACCCTCACCGTGTTCTTCGTGCACATGAGCGGCACGTTCCTGGCCCTGGCCGTGCTCGCCGGTGAGATGTGGTCCGACGCCGGCCCCTTCCCCACACTGCCGGGACAGTACGTGCTGAAGAATCTCGTCCTGCTCGCCGCGGGCGTGGTGATCGCCGCCCAGGGCGTGCCGGACCCGGCCGGTCCGCCCCCGGCGGCAGCCGCAGCGCCCGCCCCGCAGCGGGAGCCGCGGTCCGGACGCCGGCCCGGCCGGGTGCGCGAGGAGCAGCCGGCCGCCGGATGATCCGGTCCCCGCCCCGGGCAGGACGGGCCCGGGG
Organism: Streptomyces sp. YIM 98790; assembly: GCF_011421595.1. Lineage (GTDB taxonomy): Bacteria > Actinomycetota > Actinomycetes > Streptomycetales > Streptomycetaceae > Streptomyces. The sequence continues at coordinate 7,063 of NZ_WTLH01000173.1, forward strand.
CATCGCGGGGAAGGGAGAGGGAGGGGAAGGATGGCGGTATGCGGGCTGCACGGTTGATTCAGATGGTGCTGCTGTTGCAGAACCGGGGACGCATGACGGCCGCCGAACTGGCCGCCGAGCTGGAGGTCTCCGAGCGCACCGTGGCACGGGACGCGCTGGCGCTGTCCGAGGCCGGCATTCCGGTCTACGCCGACCGCGGCCGGGCCGGCGGCTACCGGCTGGTGGGCGGCTACCGCACCCGGCTGACCGGCCTGGACCGCAGCGAGGCGGAGGCGCTGTTCCTGTCCGGCGTTCCCTCGGCGCTGCATGCCATGGGGCTGGAGGACGCGGCATCCGCCGCCCGGCTCAAGGTGTCCGCCGCGCTCGGGCCGCGGCTGGCGGACGCCCCGCGCAGTGCCGCGCAGCGGTTCCATCTGGACGCGCCGGGCTGGTGGCAGCCGCCGGACACGCCACCGCTGCTGCCCGCGGTGGCCGAGGCGGTCTGGGACGACCGCCGGATCCGGATCCGCTACCGGCGCGGCGGCGGCAGCGGCGGAACCACCGGCGGCGGGGAGGTGGTGCGGATGCTGGAGCCGTACGGGCTGGTGCTCAAGGGGGGCACCTGGTACCTGGTGGCCCGCCCGGTCGCCGAGAACCCGCCCGGCGGTCCGGGCGGTCCCGCCGGTCCGGGCGGTCCCGGCGGTCCGGGCGGTCCGGGCGGTCCGCCGGACGCGGTCTACCGCGTGTACCGGGTCGACCGCATCCGGGACTGCGAGGAGGCGCCCCCCGCATCCCCGGGGAGCTCCGCCCCCGGCGGGCCGGGCGGGCCGGGCGCCGGGCCGCACTTCGTGCGGGAGGAGAAGTTCGACCTGCCCGGCTTCTGGGCCGAGCGGGCCGCCGAATTCGCCCGCTCCATCCTGCGCGAGAAGGTCACGCTGCGCCTCACCCCGGACGGCGCCCGGGCGCTGGGCCGGATCACCGACCGGTCGGCCGCCGCGGAGGCCCTGGCCGCCGCCGGTCCCCCGGACGGCCAGGGCCGGATCACCGTGGTACTGGCCGTGGAGAATCTGGAGGTGGCCCGGCACCAGCTGCGCGGGCTGGGCCCGGAGGCAGAGGTGCTGGCCCCGGCCGAACTGCGCAGACGGTTCGCCGAGGACATCGCCCGGCTGCACGCCCTCTACAGCCGGGCGCCGGCCGGCGCCCGGCGCGGCTCCCGCTAGCCCCCGCCGGCCCGGCCGCCCGCGCTCCCGCCCCACCGGGCGGCCGCCCCGGCACGGCCCGGACGTCAGCGGTAGTCCTCGGCGGTCCCCGGTTTGCCCTCGACGGCGACCTCGGTGATGTAGCGCCAGGAGTCCGGCAGGGAGCCGTCCGCGTCCGTGACACCGTACTCGCGGCCCAGGTCGTAGCTGGAGAGCGAGCGGCCGTTCCAGCGGTCCCGCTCCGGGTCGGCGGCCAGCGCGGCCACGCCCCGGCCCAGCAGCAGCGGGGTCTCCGAGATGCCGAAGTGCGGCTCCTTGGCGATGGCGTCCCGCCAGTTCTCCTCGCTGACCCCGAAGTGGTCCAGCATCTGCTCGGAGCGCAGGAAGCCGGGCGTGACGCAGACCGCGGTGGCGCCGTACTCGCGCAGCTCGCGGGCGAGGCCGAAAGCCATCCGCAGGGGCGCGTTCTTGGCCAGGTCGTAGTACATCTGGTCGCGGTAGTTGGCCCCGTTGTACTCGGCGGTGCCGTCGGTGACCTCGATCACCAGGCCGCCCGGGTTGCGGATCAGCAGCGGCAGGGCGAAGTGGCTGGTGACCAGGTGGGTCTCCACGCCGAGCCGGAGCATGCGCAGCCCGGTCTCCAGGCCGACGTCCCACAGCTTGACGGTGAAGGTCTCACCCAGCAGGTGGTCGCCGCCCCAGATGTCGTTGACCAGGATGTCCAGCCGACCCTGTTCCCGGTCGATGCGCTCGGTGAGGGCCCGCACCTGCTCGGGTTCGAGATGGTCGGTGGGGACGGCGATGCCGCGCCCGCCGGCCGCGTCGACCAGTTCGGCGGTCTGCTCGATGGTCTCGGTGGGGCGGCCCACCTCGCTGACCCGGTCCCGGGTGGTGCGGCCGGTGACGTAGACGGTGGCTCCGCCCCGGCCCAGCTCCACGGCCATCGCCCGTCCGGCGCCCCGGGTGGCCCCGGCGACCAGGGCGACGCGTCCCGCCAGCGGTCCGGGCTGCTGCGGCTGTTCCGGCTGGTTCATGTGCTGCTGTCCCTTCGTGGTACGCGGGGATGCGCGGGCCGCGGGATGCGTCCGCGCGTCCGTACGCCACGACCCTGACCGGGAAAGCCGACATCCTCTGTCAGGTATTGCGCGGGAACAGCCGGACGGCGGCAGCGCACGGCCCGGACCGCCCGCCCGGCGGTCACCCGGTCGGGCAGCCGCCGCGCCCGCCTGACGTGCGCGGTTCCCCGGGACCACGGATGCTGGAGTGCGTGATGGACGAAACCGAGTTCTGGGATCTGGTCGACAGCACCCGGGAGGGTGCGGAAGGCGACCCGGACACGCACGCCGATCTGCTGGTCGAGCGGCTGACCGAACTCGACCCGGAGACCGTCACGGATTTCGCCCGTCACTTCGAGTCGCGCTTCCAGCGCGCCTACCGCTGGGACCTGTGGGGCGCCGCCTGGGTGCTGCTGGACGGGGCGAGCGACGACTGCTTCGAGAACTTCCGCTGCTGGCTGATCGCCCAGGGGCGGCATGTCTTCGAAGGCACGCTGCACGATCCGGACAGCCTGGCCGGGCTGCTCGGGCCCGAGTTCGACCCGGAGCGGGACGGCGAGGCGGAGGAGGTCGGCTTCGCCGCCTATGACGCGTACGAGCAGCTGACCGGGGGCGAGCTGCCGGACCTGGGGCTGGCCGAGCCGCCGCCGGAACCGGTCGGCGAGCCCCTGGACTTCGAGGACGAGGAACAACTGGCCGGGAGCTATCCGCGGCTGTGGGCCCGCTTCCGCGCGGGCCTGCCCCGCACGGCCTGACCGCCCGCCCCCGCGGGCGGCCGGTTCCACCGCCCGCGGGGCCCCGCCGGGACCACGGGACACCCGTGCGGAGCGCGGCGGGCTGTCCTCCCGCCGCGCTCGCGCTGCCCGTAGAGTCGGCGCTTGGCTTCCTCCCCCGCCTGACGGCGGGGGGTTCCAGCGGTTGCCCGCTGGTGTCCTGCTTCGTCGCCGACCGCCCCTCAGGAGAACTCCGATGACCTCGCAGCCCTCCCCCGAGCCGTCTCCGCACGAGCCGTCTCCCGGCGAGCCGTCCGCGAGCGAGCCGGCGGTGCAGCCGCCGCCCGGGGCGGGGGCGCCGCTGCCGCGCCGGATCGCCGTCACCGGCTCCTCCGGGCTGATCGGCGGGGCGCTGGTCGCCTCGCTGCGCGCCGATCCGGGCCCCGGCGGCACCGTGGAGGTGCGCCGTCTGGTGCGCGGGGAACCGCAGGCCCCGGACGAGGCCCGCTGGGACCCGTCCGGCCGGGACCGGGAGGTGACCGCCGCCGCGCTGGACGGCTGCGACGCCGTGGTGCACCTGGCCGGCGCCGGGGTGGCCAAGCGCCGCTGGACCGCACGCTACAAGCGCGTCCTGCGGGACAGCAGGGTGCACGGCACCGCCGCGCTGGCCGAGGCGATGGCCGCCATGCCCGAGCCGCCGCGCAGCTTCCTGTGCGGCAGCGCCATCGGCTGGTACGGATACCAGGGCGACCGGAGGCTGGACGAGGACTCCCCGCCCGGCGAGGGCTTCCTGCCCGGGCTGGCGCGCGACTGGGAGGCGGCGGCCGAGCCCGCCCGGCGGGCCGGGGTCCGGACGGTCTTCCTGCGCACCGGCCTGGTGGTGGCCGGGCACGGCGGTGCCTGGGGACCGCTGTTCCCCGTCTTCCGGGCCGGGATCGGCGGACGGCTCGGCAGCGGGCGGCAGTTCTGGAGCTTCATCTCGCTGGAGGACGAGATCGCGGCGATCCGCTTTCTGCTGGCGGACCGGCAGAACGCGCTCTCCGGCCCGGTGAACCTCACCGCGCCGGAGCCGGTGACCAACCGGGAGGTCACCGCCGCCATGAGCCGGGTGCTGCGCCGCCCGGCCCTCTTCCCCGTGCCCGCGGCGCTGCTGCGGGCCGTACTCGGCGAGTTCGCGGGGGATGTGGTGGGCAGTCAGCGGGTCGTTCCCCGGCGGCTGCTGGAGGCCGGCTTCGTCTTCGCCCACCCGGGCATCGAGGAGGCGGTGCGGGCCGCCGTCCGGGCCCGCGGCTCGGGCAAGGGGCGGCCGGCCCGCGGCGGTTGATCCCGGATCCTGCTGGGCGGGGCACGCGGCGGAGCATCACGCCGCCCGCGTTCAGGCCGCGGTTCACACAGTGGTTCCCGCGGCGGTTCACACGGCCATGTCCGGCGTTCCGGCGGGGCCGGGCGTCTCGCGTTCTCCGGCCGCGGCTGGCAGCATGGCCGTCGGACGACACACCCGACATGACGGACAGCACCGGTCTGTGCCGTGGCCGTGCCGCACGCGCGGAGTGCCGCGGCCCGGCCCCGGCCGGGAGGGTTTCCCGCGCCGCCAACGGGCATCAAGCCAGGGGAGCCGCGCGGCACCGCCACCGGGACACCTCCCGGTCCGCCGCGCCCCCGCCGCCGCCCCGCGGCTCGCGGCGGCTCCCCCGGCTCCGCTTCCCCTGGCCCCTCGTTCGTTCCCCGTTCGTTCCCCGTTCCGGACCCGCACCCCTGGACCCAGGACTGCCAAGGACCCCTGCCGACATTCCCGGGCGGAGGCACCAGTCCGCCGCCTGAATGCGCCTAACCACCCACCGGGGAGGGCATGTGGCAACCGAAACCCCTGACGTCAGCAATCGCTCGCCGCGCCGCGGCATACCCGTGGCCGCCGGCTCCGCGGCAGCCGGCGGCGGGACGGCCGATGTGGTCGTCGTCGGAGCGGGCACGGCCGGCCTGGCCGCCGCCCGCCATCTGGCCGACGCCGGGCTCGGCGTCACCGTACTGGAGGCCGCCGACCGGATCGGCGGCCGGATGGCCACCGACCGGGTGGACGGATTCCGGCTGGACCGCGGCAGCTGGCTGCCCGTGCCGGGCATGCCGGAACTGGGCCGGCTGCCGGAACCGCTGCGGCTGGTCCGGCTGGACGGCGGCGTGCTGCTGCGCGGCACCGAGCGGGTGCAGCGGGTCGGCGCCCGCGCGCGCCGCGCCGCCGGGCCC
>NZ_WTLH01000174.1 GCF_011421595.1 Streptomyces sp. YIM 98790
CGCGGCGCCTCGGGGCCCCGCGCAGCCGCTCCAGCGGCGGCGGGATCTCCACCCGCGGCACCGGCACCTCCACGGCCGGGCGCCGGGGCACCACCACCGCGTGCGAGAACGGCTGCAGCCGCCAGTCGAGGCCGTCCGGCAGGGAACGCGGCACCGGCTCGGCCCGCGGCGCCCGGCGCTCCGTGCCGGCCGTGAACTCCTCCGCGGACACGCTCCGCCCCGACCCGGCGCACACCTTCAGGCCGAAGGGATTCCACCGGGTGGGGCACAGCGCGTGGCGCGGCAGGGTGCCGCCCGGCCCGGTCACCGCAATGGACTGTCCGCAGTCCGCGCAGGTCACCCGGACGGCCTCGGTGAACGTCTCGTCCTCCTCCGCGGAGTCGCCCGCCGGATCGTGGGCCCGGCTCCCGGCCGGGTCATCGGGGTCCTCGGCCTCCTCGGCCCCCTCGCTCACGGCGATCTCGGTGGCCCGGAGCTGCTTCGTGGTGCGCATGGCATCCCCCTTGCGAACTGTGGCCCGGAACTGTGGTCTTGGCCACAGCAAGCACTTCCCCCGGGGCCGAACCCCTAATCGCGGGGCACCCGCGCACACCGCAGCACACCTGTGGTCTTCCTCACACACGGTGCGCGGGCCGTGCTCCGTACGCGCTCCGGGTGCCCCGGCCGGACCCTGCCGTGCGTCGCAGGTGCCGCGGTGTGTCCGGCGGACGCCCGCCGGATGTGCCTGGAGCAGCCCGGCACAGTAAGTTGACCGGCTGTGGAGGAACTCGACCGGCGGATCGTGGAACTGCTCGTCAGCGACGGGCGCATGAGCTACACCGACCTGGGCAGGGCCACCGGCCTGTCCACCTCCGCGGTGCACCAGCGGGTACGGCGCCTGGAGCAGCGCGGCATCATCCGCGGCTACGCCGCCCTCGTGGATCCCGAGGCCGTGGGACTGCCGCTGACCGCGTTCATCTCCGTCAAACCGTTCGATCCCAGCGCGCCCGACGACATCGCCGACCGGCTCGCGGACGTGCCCGAGATCGAGGCGTGCCACAGCGTGGCCGGAGACGAGAACTACATCCTCAAGGTGCGTGTGGCCACGCCCGCCGAACTGGAGCACCTGCTGGCCCGCATCCGCTCGCTGGCCGGCGTGTCCACCCGCACCACCGTCGTGCTGTCCACGCCCTACGAGGCCCGGCCGCCCCGGGTCTGACCCCCGCGTCCGGGAAGTCCGGCGGCGGGCGGGAGACTGGCAGCCATGACCGACCCCGCAGCCCCCGCCGCCGGCCGGCGCACCGTCCTGCTCCGCAACGGCACGGTGCACACCCCGGCCGACCCCTTCGCCACCGCCATGGTCACCCAGGGCGACACCGTCGCCTGGGTCGGCTCCGAGGGTGCCGCCGATTCCTTCGCCGCCTCCGCCGACGAGGTCGTCGACCTCGAGGGCGCCCTGGTCACCCCGGCGTTCACGGATGCACATGTGCACACCACGGCCGCCGGACTCGCCCTCACCGGACTGGACCTGAGCGGGGCACCGGACGCGGCCGCGGTGCTGACCGGGGTGCGCCGCCACGCCGCGGCCCGGCCCGGGGACGCGGTGCTGCTCGGCCACGGCTGGGACGACAGCCGCTGGCCGGACCGCCGGCCGCCCGGCCGGGCCGAACTGGACGCCGCGGCCGGCGGCCGGCCGCTCTACCTCAGCCGGGTCGACGTCCACTCCGCGCTGGTCAGCACCGCCCTGCTGGACCTGGTGCCGGGCCTCCGCCCGGAGTCGCGGGGCGGCCCGGGGGAGCCGCTCACCGGGGCGGCCCACCACGCCGCCCGCCGCGCCGCACTGGCCGCCGTCACCCCCGCGCAGCGGGCCGGGGCGCAGCGGGCCGCCCTGGACCGGGCCGCCGCGCTGGGCATCGGCTCGGTGCACGANTGGCCGCCGTCACCCCCGCGCAGCGGGCCGGGGCGCAGCGGGCCGCCCTGGACCGGGCCGCCGCGCTGGGCATCGGCTCGGTGCACGAGTGCGCCGGGCCGGACATCTCCGGCGAGGACGATCTCACCGCGCTGCTCGCGCTCGCCGCCGCCCGGCCCGGGCCCCGGGTCTTCGGCTACTGGGCCCAGGCGTTCACCTCCGCGAAGGAGGCCGAGATCATCCAGGACCTCGGCGCGGCCGGCGCGGCGGGCGACCTCTTCGTGGACGGCTCCCTGGGCTCCCGCACGGCCCTGCTGCGCGAGCCCTATGCCGACGCCCACGGCACCGGCGGCACCGGGCACGGCTACCTGGACGCCGACGCCGTCGCCGCGCATGTCACGGCCTGCACCGAGGCCGGCGTGCAGGCCGGCTTCCACGCCATCGGCGACGCGGCCGTGGGCGCGGTCACCGAAGGCGTCCGGGCCGCCGCCGAGAAGCTGGGGACGGGCCGGGTGCGGGCGCTGCGGCATCGTGTGGAGCACGCCGAGATGCTCACCCCGGACACCATCGCGGACTTCGCCGCGCTCGGCCTGACCGCCTCGGTGCAGCCCGCCTTCGACGCGGCCTGGGGCGGCGAGGGGGGCATGTACGCCGAACGGCTCGGCACCGCCCGCGCCCGCACCCTCAACCCGTTCGCCGCGCTGCTGCGCGCCGGCGTACCGCTGGCCTTCGGCTCCGACGCGCCGGTGACCCCGCTGGACCCCTGGGGCGGGGTGCGCGCCGCCGCCTTCCACCGCACACCCGGGCACCGCATCTCGGTGCGCGCCGCCTTCACCGCGCACACCCGGGGCGGCTGGCGCGCCCTGGGCCGCGACCGGGCCGGCGTGCTGGTGCCGGGTGCCCCGGCCGACTACGCCGTGTGGCGGACCGGCGAGCTGGTGGTGCAGGCGCCGGACGACCGCATCGCCCGCTGGTCCACCGATCCGCGTTCCGGCACGCCGGGCCTGCCGGACCTCGCCCCCGGCGCCCGGCTGCCGCACTGTCTGCGCACCGTCGTGGCCGGCCGTACCGTCCACGACATCCTCTGAGCGCGGCGGCGGGCTCCGGCGGCCCCGTCCGCCCGTCCGGCCCGCCCGCGTCCCGCCCGTCCGCGGCGCCCGGAGGCGGGCGGGCGGGGCCGGTGCAGGCCGGAGCGGTGACGGACGCGGCCGCGCGCTCGCCGGTCGGGTGATCCACCGCTCGGGTGATCCGGGACCGGTGATACCGCCGAACGACGTCTGCCGGGCGGCCACTGCCCGGCGGACCGGTCGCCACTGACCTGGACCTTTGCGGAGACATTGCAGGTCAGACCGGTGTTGACAGGCGGCTCACGGCGGACGATAGGTTCGGCCGGGTCCACCTGAGGGCATCCGGTCGGTGTGCCTCGCGCGCAGTCGTCGAACGCTGCTGGGCCAAAGGGCGGAGCGCCGCAACGGCCTTCCGCCGCTGGGAGCCAGGTCCAGCACCCGCGGCACGGGGGCGCGGGGTTTCCGCCCGGCCGGCAGGTGCGACCCGGATGGTGGCCCGGCCGCTCAGTAGACAACGGCTTTCGGTCGACCCGCAGCCAGCGGGTCCCAGGTCGGCCCGAAGGGCGCCGGGCCCCATTCCCCGGTCGCGCCGCCCGGCACGGCCCCGCCGTGCCGGAACCGCCGCCGTTCGGGGTACCGTCGACCTCACATCGGTCGATCAGCAGGAAGGCCACGCACCCGTGCCACCGACCCCGGACACCGCCACCGCCGGCCACGGCACCGGCGTCCCGCCCGCCGGAGCCGCCGGGCAGACCCCGGCCGCTCCGGCCGGGCGGGACGCCGCCGTGGACGCGGACGCGGACGGCCCCGGCCAGGCGCCCGACCGGGGCCCGCGGCGACGGGCCGCAGCCCTCCGCCGGCACGCTCCCCGCACCGCGCTGGCCGCACTCGCCGGACTGGCGCTGGCCGCCGCCTTCCCGCCGCTGGGACTGTGGCCGCTGTCGCTGCTCGCGGTGGCCGCCCTGGCCCTGCTCACCGAGGGCCGCACCCTCCGGCAGGGCGCGTGGACCGGCTTCGCCATGGGCCTGCCCTTCTTCATCGGCCTGCTCCAGTGGCTGCGGGTCATCGGCTGGGACGCCGTGGCCGGCCTGGCCGTCATCCAGGCGCTGTTCTTCGTCCCGCTGGGCGCGGGCCTGGCCGCCGTCTCCCGGCTGCGGCTGTGGCCGCTCTGGGGCGCCTGCCTGTGGGTCGCCGAGGAGTGGGCCCGGGACCGGGTGCCGCTCGGCGGTTTCCCCTGGGGCCGGCTGGCCTTCGCCAACACCAGTACCCCGTTCACCCCGCTCGCCGCGCTCGGCGGCGCGCCCCTGGTCACCTTCGCGGTGGCCCTGAGCGGCAGCCTGCTGGCCGCCGCGGGCCTGGCCCTGTGGCGGCTCCGCCGCGCCGGCCCGGCCGGTCCGGTCCGGGCCGGCGCGCTGCCGCGTGCCCTGGTCCCGGCCGGGCTGGCCGCCGCCGTGGCCCTGGCCGGATACGCCGTTCCGGTGCCCACCGGGGCCGACGACACCGTGCGCATCGCCGTGGTACAGGGCAATGTCCAGCAGCCCGGCATGGATTTCCTGGGCCGGCCGATGCTGATCCTCACCAACCACGTGGAGGCCACCCTCGGCCTCGCCGAGGACATCGCCGCCGGCCGCACCGAGCGGCCCGACCTGGTCATCTGGCCGGAGAACGCCTCCGACCTGGACCCGTACCGCGACCCCGGGGCGCGGGCGGCCATCGAGGAGGCGGTGCGGGCGGTGGGCGTGCCGGTGCTGGTCGGCGCCCTGGTGGACCACCCCACCAAGGAGGGCTACGTCGAGAACCAGGGCATCGTCTGGGACCCGCAGACCGGCCCCGGTGACTCCTACACCAAGCAGCACCCGGTGCCGTTCGGCGAGTACGTGCCCTTCCGGGAGCAGCTGAGCAAGATCATCAGCCGGCTGGAGCGGGTGCCCCGGGACTTCTACCCCGGCGACCGCAGCGGCGTGCTGGACGTGGGCCCGGCCCGGCTGGGCGACGTGATCTGCTTCGAGGTGGCCTACGACGGCATTGTCCGGGACACCGTCAACGACGGCGCCCGCGCCCTGGTGATCCAGACCAACAACGCCACCTACGGCCGCACCGGCCAGCCCGAGCAGCAGCTGGCCATGTCCTCGCTGCGCGCCGTGGAGCACGGCCGGGCCATCGTCACCGCCGCCCCCAGCGGGATCAGCGCCATCGTCGCGCCCGACGGCACGGTGCTCCAGCGCACCGAGGAGTTCACCCAGGACGTGCTGCTCGGCGACCTGCCGCTGCGCGACGGCCGCACGGTGGCCGACCGGGTGGGCGCCGCCCCCGAATGGGCACTTGCCGTGGTCGGCCTGCTGGCCTGGGCCGTGGTGGGCCTGCGGCTCCGCCGGGAGCGGCGCGCCGCCGCCGGGCCGGACGGGCGGGGCGCCGCGGCGTGAGCGCACCGGACGACGCCTCCGCCGGCCGCCCCGGCCCGGGGCGCCCCGCCCCGGTGCTGGTGATCATCCCCACGTACAACGAGGCCGGCAGCCTGGAGCCGCTGGTGGCACGGCTGCGGGCGGCCGTGCCAGCCGCCGATCTGCTGGTCGCCGACGACAACAGCCCGGACGGCACCGGCAAGATAGCCGACGCCCTGGCCGCGGCCGACCCGGCCGTGCACGTGCTGCACCGGCCGGGCAAGGAAGGGCTCGGCGCGGCCTACCTGGACGGCTTCCGCTGGGGCCTGGAGCGCGGCTACCGGGTTCTGGTGGAGATGGACGGCGACGGCTCGCACCAGCCCGAGGAACTGCCCCGGCTGCTCACCGCCCTGGAACGGGCCGATGTGGTGGTCGGGTCCCGCTGGGTGCCGGGCGGGCGGATCGTGCACTGGCCCCGCTACCGGGAGCTGCTCTCCCGGGGCGGCTCCACCTATTCCCGGCTGCTGCTGGGGCTGCCGCTGCGGGATGTGACCAGCGGTTTCCGGGCGTTCCGCAGCCATGTGCTCACCCCCGCGCTGCTGGCCGACATCGCCTCCCAGGGCTACTGCTTCCAGGTGGATCTGGCGCACCGCGCGCACCGGGCGGGTCACCGGGTGGCCGAGGTGCCCATCACCTTCGTCGAGCGGGAGCTGGGTGATTCCAAGATGAGCCGGGACATCGTGGTGGAGGCGCTGTGGCGGGTCACCGCCTGGGGAGTGGCGGCCAGGCTCCGCCGGCTCGCCGGACGCAGGCACACTTGAAGGCATGACGACCGGTGATTCCCGATCCTTCCCTCCGTCCCCCGGGCGCGCCGGGCGGCCCGGCGGGCGGCTGCGGACCCTGCTGCCGCTCGGCGTGGCCCTCTGGGCACTGGCCGAACTGTGGCTGCTGATCCTGCTGGGCGATGCCGCGGGCGGGCTGACCGTCTTCCTGGTGCTGCTGGCCGGGCTGGTGCTCGGCGCGCTGGTGATCCGCCAGGCCGGAAGCCGGGCCTGGCGGCGGCTGGCCGAGTCCCTGCAGCGCGGCGGGGCGGAGCCCGAGGGGGACGGCGGCCGGGGCGGCAATGCCCTGACCATGCTGGGCGGCCTGCTGCTGATGCTGCCCGGGCTGCTCTCCGACGCCGTCGGACTGCTGTGCGTGTTCCCGCCGACGGCCGCGCTGCTGCGGCGCACGGGGGCGCGGCTGCTGCGTTCCGGCAAGGGGCCGCTGGGCACCGCCTACCGGCAGCTCAAGGACGCCGAGGAGGCCGCCCGGCGGCAGCGCGCCGACGGCCCGGGCGCGCCGGGCGGCAGGGGCGGCAGGGTGGTCCGCGGCGAGGTGATCCGTGACGAGCCCGGCGGACCGGAGCACGGCGCCGGCGGCCCGGAGGACGAGGGCCGGGGACCGCGCGGCGAGCTGGAGGACGGCCCCGGACGCTGACCGGCCGGCGCCGGCCGGGGTCCCGCCGTCCGTGTCCGCGGCTGCGCGGCGACAGCCCGAGGGGCGGATCACCTCACGGTGATCCGCCCCTCGCCGGTCCGGCTTCTCCGGGCCGTTCCCTGCCGCGGCGCGGCGGCCGCTCTCAGGCCGACTTCTTGTCGCGCGGGTGCACTGCCACGTTCATCCCGCCGGAGCGGAGCACGGCCAGCCGTTCGGCCAGCACCTCCTCCAGCTCCTCGCGGGTACGCCGCTCCATGAGCATGTCCCAGTGCGTCCGCGCGGGCTTGACCTTCTTCTCCTCCGGACCGTCGCCGTCCACCAGCAGGGCCTGGGAGCCGCACACCCGGCATTCCCACTCCGGCGGGATCTCGGCCTCCACCGAGAAGGGCATCTCGAAGCGGTGCCCCTTCTGGCATGCGTACTCCACGGCCTGGCGGGGCGCCAGGTCGATACCGCGGTCCGTCTCGTAGCTGGTCACCACGAGCCGCGTACCGCGCAGAGCTCGCTCACTCATGAATCGTGCCTCCCGGGCTGGTCGCCCACAGGACAGGTGTCGCTGTCGTCGTTATCCGGTCAACGTCCGGTCGCCGGTGAAGATTCCCGATCCGGGACATGCGTCGCCCTCGTGCCGCCCCTTGGTTGTACCCACCGACGTCCGGTTTGTCACATCTGGCAGGAGATGTCACCCAGCGTTCGTACCGGAGTGACGTGCGGTAACGGTCCATCCTGCGGCCAAAGGCGTACCATACCGCCCTCGCGGGGCCCCTGGCATCTCAGCCCTGTCCGGGCGCGACCCCCCTGTCGGTGACGGCACCGTCCGGGCGGTCCGGCCCGTCCGCCCCGGGCCCGGCGCGCCCCCGGCGGCGCACCACCACGGAGGGGGCCGGCGGCAGCCCGCGGACCTCGAAGATCCGCAGGAAGAACTGCGCCAGCGGGCCGATGGACAGCGCGTAGACGACCGTGCCCACCCCCGCGGTGCCGCCCAGCAGGATGCCGCTGGCGAGCACGGTGATCTCGATCACCGTGCGCACCAGCCGCACCGAGCGGCCGGTGACCCGGTGCAGCCCGGTCATCAGGCCGTCCCGCGGTCCCGGGCCGAAGCGGGCCGCGATGTACATGCCCGTCGCCATGCCGTTGAGCACCACGGCGCCGAGCATCAGCGGTATCTGCACCGCCGGCATCCGGACGTCCGGCACCACCGCCATGGTGGCGTCCATGGCCAGGCCCAGCACCACCACATTGGACACCGTGCCCAGGCCGGGCCGCTGGCGCAGCGGGACCCAGGCCAGCAGCACCAGCGCCCCGGCCAGGATCACCACCGTGCCGATGGTCAGCCCGGTGCGCTCCGCCAGGCCCTGGTGGAGCACGTCCCACGGGTCGAGCCCCAGCCCGGCGCGGACCATCAGCCCCATGCTCACCCCGTACAGCACCAGCCCGGCGTACAGCTGCACCAGTCGGCGCGGCAGATGCGCCTCCCCACGGACCTTGAACACGGCTCTTCTCCTGTACTTCCGGTGCTTCTGCGGTTCTCCGGTGCTCCCGGCGCGGGGCCCTTGAGCCGGCGGCGGCCCGTCGGCCGGTCCCCCGGGCGGGAGGCGGCTGGCCCAAGTGGACTGCCCGTGGCATCATGTGGCCCGGGGAGCGCGGTGTCAAAGAGCCAATTCCGGAGAGGTGGACTGGTGAGGGAGACGAGCTGGACCTCGACGGTGGGTGCCGCCCAGCTGGCCCGGCTGCTCCAGGCGGAAGGGGCCGGCCCGGAGGGATGGCGCTCCCCGCACACCCCCGCCTACCGGGCGCTCGCCGACCGGGTGCGGCTGCTGGTGCTGGAGGGCCGGCTCCCGGTGGCCGCCCGGCTTCCCGCCGAGCGGGAACTGGCCGGCGCCCTCGCGGTGAGCCGCACCACCATCGCCGCGGCCTTCGACGCCCTGCGCGCCGAGGGCTTCCTCGCCTCCCGCCGGGGTTCCGGAAGCTGGACCGCCATCCCGGCCGGGCAGCCGCTGCCCACCCGCGGACTGGACCCGCTGCCGCCCGATCCGACCGGCAGCACCATCGACCTCGGCTGCGCCGCGCTGCCCGCCCCCGGGGACCTGCTGGACCGCGCCTTCCGCGCGGCCCTGGCGGAGCTGGCCCCCGCCGCGCACACCCACGGCGACTACCCGGCCGGGCTGCCCGCGCTGCGCGAGGCGCTCGCCGGCCACTACACGGCCACCGGCGTGCCCACCATGCCCGAGCAGATCATGGTGACCACCGGCGCGATGGGCGGCGTGGCCGCGCTGTGCCGGCTGCTGGCCGTGCACGGCGAGCGGGTCGCCGTGGAGCATCCCTCCTACGCCAACGTCCTGCAGCTGATGCGCGAGGCCGGTGCCCGGCTGGTCCCCGTCGCCATGGCGCCGGGGCTGGCCGGGTGGGATCTGCCCGCCTGGCGCAGGGTGCTGCGCGACGCCGCCCCGCGGATGGCCTATGTGATGCCCGACTACCACAATCCGACCGGCGCGCTGGCCACCGAGGAGCAGCGCCGGGAACTGGTCGCCGCCGCGCGCGCCGCCGGCACCGTGCTGGTCGCCGACGAGACCATGCGGGACCTCGCCATGGAGAGCGGTCCGGACGGCTCCGGCCCCCGGCGGATCGCCGCCTTCGACCCCGGCGGCTCGGCGGTGATCACCATCGGCTCGGCCAGCAAGACCTTCTGGGCCGGGATGCGCATGGGCTGGGTGCGGGCGGCCCCGGAGATCATCCGCAGCCTGGTCGCCGCCCGCGCCTACGCCGACCTGGGCAGCCCGGTGCTGGAGCAGCTCGCCCTGGCCTGGCTGCTGCGCGGCGGCGGCTGGCAGGAGGCGGTGGCGCTGCGCCGGGTCCAGCTGCGCGAGAACCGGGACGCGGTGGCCGGCGCGCTCCGCCGGGAACTGCCGGACTGGGAGTTCGACCTGCCCGGCGGCGGCCTGACGCTGTGGGTGCGCACCGGCGGGCTGTCCGGTTCCCGGATCGCCGACGCGGGGGAGCGGCTCGGCGTCCGCATCGCCTCCGGCCCCCGGTTCGGGGTGGACGGCGCCTTCGAGGGCTTCGTCCGGCTGCCGTTCACGGTGACCGGGCCGGTGGCGGACGAAGCCGCGGCGCGGCTGGCCGCGGCGGCCCGGATGGTCTCCCGGACCGCGGTCACCGCACCGGCCACTCCCACCGGCTACATCACCTGACCGGCGCGGGCGGCGGTCACCGGCCGTCCGCCGGGCGGGCCCGCACGTGCATCCGCTCGCCCTGGGCGCCGAACAGGGAGAGGAACTCCACCGGGCGCTCGCCCGCGTTGGCGAAGCCGTGCGGGACCCGGGTGTCGAACTCGGCCGCCTCGCCGCCGGCGAGGATCAGATCGTGCTCGCCGAGGGCCAGCCACAGCCGGCCGGAGAGGACATAGAGCCACTCGTGGCCCTCGTGCACCTGCTGCCCGGGCCGGGCGTTGTCGGCCGCCCGCCGGGCCGGCATGATGATCTTGTAGGCGTGCAGTCCGCCCAGGTAGCGGGTGAGCGGGATGTAGGTGTTCCCCTGCCGGGTGAAGGGCCGCGGATGGACCCGCGGATCGCCGGTGGCCGGCGCGCCCACCAGTTCGTCCAGCGGCACCCCGTGCGCCCGGGCCAGCGGCAGCAGCAGCTCCAGGGTCGGCCGGCGCTGCCCGGACTCCAGCCGGGAAAGCGTGCTGGCCGAGATCCCGGTGGCCGCACTGAGCCTGGCCAGCGTGGTCCCGCGGGCCCGCCGCAGGGCCCGCAGCCGCGGCCCCACCGCCGTCAGTACCGTGACCAGATCGTCATCGTCGCCGTCGTCCACCACCCCCTCATTTGCCACCGCGGCAAACCTCCGTGTCAACACCCGGCCCGGCCGCGCGCCCGGCGCGGCCGGCACCTCACGTCCTGACGTGCCCGTGGCCCGGGCCGGACGGGTCGCGCCGGAGGGAGAGCACGGGAGCCGGGAGCAGGTCGCGCACCGCCCGGCGCTGGGCCTCGCTCGCCGTGTCGTCCTGCGGGTCGGGGGTGGCCGGCACCTGGAGCCGGACGGCCGGGGCCGGGCCCAGCCGGGCATAGCCGCGGCCGGGCGGCAGCACCGGCGGCGGTGCGCTGGGCAGCGGGCCGTCCAGCACGAACCGGATCTCGGCGGCCGGCATCGCGCCCAGCACCACCCGGGCGCCCGGGGCTGCCCGCACCGCCTCGGACAGCTCCTCCCACGCCGTGCAGTCCTCCGCCACCGCCACCGTCACCCGAGCCGCCCGCCCGTAGCGCAGCGGCACCTCCAGCAGCTGCTGCGGATCCGCCTCCCCCTCCGCCCGCGCCGGATGGCCCAGCAGCGCGGGCCGGTCCAGCACGATCCACAGCGGGCGTACCGCCGGCTCCGTGCCGCCGAGCTGCCGGGCCCGGCTGACCTGCGCCAGCCGCCGGCCGGTCTCCCGGGCGGCCCACTCCAGCGCCGCCCGGGCTCCGGAGGGCGAGGACTCCACGGACAGCACCCCGCGCCGGCCCGCGAAGCACCCGAACTCACCCGCGCCGCCACCGTCGATCAGCAGCACCTCGCCGTCCCGCAGCGCCTGCAGCGTCACCGAGCGCAGCAGCGAGGTGGTGCCCGAGCCGGAAGGGCCCACGGCCAGCAGATGGGGCGCCGGGGAACGCGGCCCGCTGCGCCACACCACCGGAGCGGCGTGCACCCGTGCCGCCTCCTCGGCCAGCGCCACCGGCACCAGCCGGTCCACCGCCTCCTGGTCCGTGAAGCCCAGCACCACCTCGCCGGGCGCCATGATGAAGCGCTGGGCGCAGATCCCGGCCGGCAGCGGCTCCGGCACCGTCATCTCCAGCCGGTTGCGCTCCTCGTCCCAGACGAAGCGCAGCTCCCGGTCGCGGCCGGCCTTGGCCGCCAGCAGCCGCTCCACCCGGTCCCGGGCCTGCGGATCGCCGTCCGGGAAGTGCCCGGGGTAGCGGATCAGCAGCCGGGCGATCCGGTCGTCCAGGCCGAAGGCGTACTCCTCGATGCCGCGGTCCCACTCCCCGCCCGGCGCGTACATCGCCTCCGGCGCCTCCTCGCCCCCGGCCGGCTGCCCGGGGGCGGCGAAATGCGGCACCAGCGACTCGTAGAGGGTCTGCAGCCGTTCCTCGTCGCCCTCCGCCGGGGGCCGGACGCCCGGCTGTGCGGCCGGGTCCCGCCATCCGGCCGCCAGCGCCGCGGCCAGCAGGACCAGCCCGCCGGCCGGCGGCCCCCAGGGCACCACGGCGAGCAGCACGGCCAGGCCGGC
>NZ_WTLH01000175.1 GCF_011421595.1 Streptomyces sp. YIM 98790
GGCGTGTCGGCCGCCGCCACCCGGCGCCGCCCCCGCAAGACCGCACCGGGGGCACCCCCGGCCGCGCCACCGGCCGCACCGGCACCACCGGCGACCGCCGCCGTGCAGCGGGAAATGAACGGCGCACCCCCGCCGCCCGGAACCGCGCCCGGCACCACCGCCGCACCCCGCCCGCTGGCCAAGCCGCCGGTCCGCAAGCTCGCCAAGGACCTGGGCGTGGACCTGGGCACGGTGATCCCCAGCGGGCCGGACGGCATCATCACCCGGGAGGACGTCTACGCGGTGCACGCCGCGCACACCGCCGCCCCGCGGACCGGTGAGCCCGCCGCCGTACCGGCCTCCGCCGCACCCGGCCCCTTCGCGCCCGGGCAGCCCGCCGCCGCTCCGGGCGAGGCCCCGGGCGTGGAACCGCAGACCCTGGCCGCCATCCGGGAACGCCGGGTGCCGATCAAGGGGGTCCGCAAGGCCACCGCCCAGGCGATGGTGACCAGCGCCTTCACCGCGCCGCACGTCACCGAGTTCATCACCGTCGACGTCACCCGCACCATGAAGCTGGTGGAGGAGCTCAAGCAGGACCCGGCCATGGCCGGCCTGCGGGTCAATCCGCTGCTGCTGGTGGCCAAGGCCCTGCTGGTGGCCATCCGCCGCAACCCCGAGGTGAACGCCTCCTGGGACGAGGAGAACCAGGAGATCGTCTACAAGAACTACGTCAACCTCGGCATCGCGGCGGCCACCCCGCGCGGGCTGATCGTGCCCAACATCAAGGACGCGGACGCCATGACCCTGCCCGAGCTGTCCCGGGCACTGGGCGAGCTGGTGACCACCGCCCGGGAGGGCCGCACCGCGCCCGCCGCCATGCAGGGCGGCACGGTGACCCTCACCAACGTCGGGGTCTTCGGGGTGGACACCGGGACCCCGATCCTCAACCCCGGCGAGTCCGCGATCCTGGCCTTCGGCGCCGTCCGGCTCCAGCCCTGGGTGCACAAGGGCAAGGTCAAGCCGCGCCACGTCACCACCCTGGCGCTCTCCTTCGACCACCGGCTGGTCGACGGCGAGCTGGGCTCCAAGGTGCTGGCCGACATCGCGGCCGTGCTGGAACACCCCAGACGGCGGCTGATCACCTGGGCCTGAGCGGCCCCCGCCCGGCAACCGCGGACGGGCCCGGCGCCATCCGGCGCCGGGCCCGTCCCGTCTGCCTGCCGTATCCGCCTGCCTGCCGTACCCGCCGTATCAGCCGATCAGCCGTACCCGCCGGCGGCCATCCGGTGCGGCCGCCGGCACCCGACACCGGCACAGGTCACAGATACGGGCCGCCGGCGCGGCGGTCCCCCTGACCCGGACCTTCCTCACCGCCGCCGGGGGGCAGCGCCCGCCGCATCTGCTCAAGCTGCGCCCGCGCCGCCATCTGCTGCGCGAACAGCGCCGTCTGGATGCCGTGGAAGAGGCCCTCCAGCCACCCCACCAGCTGCGCCTGGGCGATCCGCAGCTCGGCGTCGGTGGGCATCGAGTCGTCCGTGAACGGCAGCGACAGCCGCTCCAGCTCCTCCACCAGCTCCGGGGCCAGCCCTTCCTCCAGTTCCTTCACCGACCTGGAGTGGATCATCTTGAGCCGGGCGCGGCTGGCCTCGTCCAGCGGTGCGGCCTTCACCTCCTCCAGCAGCTGCTTGATCATGCTGCCGATGCGCATGACCTTCGCGGGCTGCTCGACCATTTCGGTCACCGGAAGCTCGGCCGGCTCCTCGCCCTCGCCCCGGCCGGCCGGCCCGCTGCGGGCCATGCCGTCCGGACCGACCACCAGCACGTGCTGCGCGTTCTCCTGCGTCGGTTCGTTCCTCGGCTGAGTCATAACCCCCATCATGCCTCTCCCCTCAGCCCGCGCGGCGGGTGAGGCCGATGCGCGAGCGGGTCAGCAGCGCCGCCAGCACCCCGGCCACCAGCGGGACCACGATCAGCAACTGCACGATCGTCCCCCAGGGCACGGCCACGAAGAGCTGCGGCGCCTCGGTGCCGAAGGGGTCGTAGAGCGATTCGTACCACCTCTGGTCCTCCCGGTAGGCCGCCATGCGCAGACCGATGCCGGGCACGAGGCCGGACAACGTGCCCAGCACCACGCCCATCGCCGCGATCACCGCGCACTGCAGGCCGGACAGGGTGCGCCGCACCCGCGGCGGAGCACCCACCGCGGCAAGGGTGGCCAGATCGGCTTCCGAGTCGGCCTGCGCCAGTCCGGTCGCGATACCGGCCGCGCCCACCGTGATGGCCCCGGCCACCAGCGTCAGCACCAGCAGCACCAGCCCCTGGTCTCCCGTGTAGCCGCGTTCGATATAGGCCGAGGCACCGCCGTCGGCCTCCTTCAGCGCCGCGTTGAACCGCTGCCGCTCGGCGGAGTCGGGCAGACGCGTGGTGGTGTAGAGGCTGGCGTAGTCCGCCAGCCGGAGGTTACTGGCCTCGGCGGCCGACGGCGGGATGACCGCGGCCATCCCGATGCTCACCGGGACCCCGTCGTCACCGGTGATCCGCTCGGCGACCTGGGCCGGGAAGGTCACCAGCCGGTCCGGCTCCGGCAGGGTGTCCTCGGACCACCCGTCCGCCTCCAGGTACGGGTCCTCTTCGAACAGGCCCAGCCGCAGCTGCCCTTCGCCGTCCACCAGCGCACGCCGGAACACCACCGCCCGGCCGGCTTCCAGCGCCGACACCGCCCGCTCGTCCGTCACGCCCAGCATCTCCAGCAGCTCGGGACCGGCGACCACGACGGACGCCTGCAGCCCGGCCATATGGGAGCCGCTGTACTCCTCACAGCGCCAGTCGAGACCCTCCCCGGGCAGCTCGCCCGCCGCCCGGGCCGCGGCCAGGCCGGCCTCGAACTTCTCGTGGTCGCACTCGTTCTCCGGCGGCGTCAGGACCTCGAGATACCCGCAGCCCGAGCCGGAGTCGGACCAGAGCCCGCAGTTCTCCGGGCCGGGCTGGATACGGCGGACATCCACCCGCCGGTCCACCGGCAGGGTGTCCTCGGCCGCCGCCCGGGTGCCGTCGAGCAGGTCCGCGTGATACGCCTCCACGGCCTCCACGGCCACCATGCCGTGCGGCAGCCGCGCGTCGTACTCGGCCCGGTTCTGCTTCTCGCTCCCCGCCACGCTGGTCGCCACCGCCACCGAACCGGCCACCGCCGCCAGCACCGCGGCCACCGCCGGAGCCGTCCGGGAACGATTGCGCACCGCGTCCCGCAGCGCCAGCCGGCCGGAGAGCGGCAGCCGGCGGCTGAGCCGCCCGAACAGCCCCACCAGCACCGGGGTCATGGCGACCAGCCCGAGTTCGGCGACCACCGCGCCGCCGCCGACCACCGCCGGGCTGTCGAACTGCAGCGCGCCGATCACGGCCACCCCGCCGCCCAGCACGAACGCCGCACCGCCGGCCACCGGCAGCACGCGGCCGGTCCGGCGCACCCCGCGCCGCCCGGTGAGCGACTCCAGCACGGGGGCACGGGCCGCGGTGACCGCCGGCACAAGCGCCGCGATCACACCCGTCATGACCGCCAGGCCGGCGATCCCCAGCATTTCCAGCGGCCGGAAGTCGAAGGAGCCGAACCGGGCGCCGGTCTGCTCCTCCAGCCAGGGCCGCAGCAGCAGCGTGCCCACCGTGGCGATCGCGATCCCGGCCACCGCCGCCGCCAGGCCCAGGACCACACCGCTGGCCAGCATGATCGCCCGGATCTGGCCGCGGTCGCCGCCGTTCGCGCCGACCAGGCCGAGCATCCGGCGGGAACGGCGGGCGCCGACCGCGAAGGCCGGCCCGGCCAGCAGGCAGATCTCGGTGATCACCAGGGCCACCACGGTGACCAGCACCACGGCGACCTCGCCGTCGACACCCCCGTCGCGGTAGTCCAGTTCCTGCGCGTACAGCGGCACCTCGGCCCGGGGCGGCGGATCGGTCACCACCTGCCGGGAGACCACCACCCAGCCGTTCTCATTGGCGGCCATCACCTCGTCCCAGCTCACCCCGCCGGGGCGGGAGACCAGATACCGGGTCCCCTGGTCCCAGCCGAGGGAGCGCAGGTCCGACTCCAGCAGCCCGGCCGCCGGAACGGTCAGCAGCTCGAGATCGTCCAGCGCACCGGGGATCTCATAGGCGCCGGTGATGACGAGGGTGACCTCCAGGTCCAGCACGGTGACTTCGGAGCCGACCCGGTACCCGCTCTCCGCCAGGAACGCCTCGGTGACCGCCACCTCCCCCTCGGCATCGGGCCAGGAGCCGTCGCGCAGGGTCAGCATGCCCTCGGCAACCGGGTCGGTCACCGCCAGCTCCCGGAGGGCGGCGTAGGCGATCCCGGCTTCGGTGCGCACATCCAGCCCCCACACGGTGCGCTCGGTGACCACCCGCGCGCCGTCCGGCAGCACCTCCTCCAGGGGCACCGCCTCGGCTGCCGTGGATGTCCCGTCGGCCAGGTCCGGCCAGTGCACCTGCTCGCCCTCGGGGTCCTGGTAGACCGGTGTTCCGCCGCTCTCGTCCCGGTACTCGGCATCGGCCGCGCCCATCTCCCGGGTGAGCCGTTCCCCGGTGTCGAGCTGGCCGCTGCGCACCATCAGATCGGCGCCGCTGACCCCGATGATGGGCAGCGCGATCATGGCGACGACCAGCAGGCTGCGGCCCTTGGCGCGCATCGCGTCGCGGCGGGCGATGCGCAGCGCGGCCCGCCAGGTGTGCCAGCGTTTCACCGCACGCCCTCGCCGGTGAGCAGGGACTCGGCGCGCGGCGAGGCGGACTCGTCGATCACCGCGCCGTCCTTGAGGAAGACCACCCGGTCCGCCCAGGCGGCGAACCGCGGCTCGTGGGTGACCATCACCCCGGCCGCTCCTTCGTCGCAGCGGCGGCGCAGCAGGGCGAGCACGGCCTCCCCGGTCTCGGAGTCCAGCGCGCCGGTCGGCTCGTCGGCCAGCACCAGCCGGCGGTCGCCGATCATGGCGCGGGCGATGGCCACCCGCTGCTGCTGGCCGCCGGACATCTCGTCCGGGAAGCGGTCGGCGACCTCCACCAGGCCGATCTCCTCCAGCGCGGCCAGGGCCTCCTTGCGGGCCTGCCGGGAGGAGACACCGTCCAGCTCCCGGGGGAGGGAGATGTTCTCGGCGGCGGTCAGCGCCGGGATCAGGTTGTAGTCCTGGAAGACGTAGCCGACGCTGGAGCGGCGCACCTTGGCCAGCCGGGCGCGGCTGAGCGCCCCCAGGTCCTGGCCCTCGACCAGCACCTGGCCGCCGGTGGCGGTGTCCAGCCCGCCGGCCAGGGTGAGCAGCGTGGACTTGCCGGAGCCGGACGGCCCCATGACGGCGACCAGCTCGCCGGCGCAGACGGAGAGGTTGACCCCGCGCAGCGCGTGGACGGCGGCCACGCCGCTGCCGTGCACCCGGGAGAGGTCGCGCAGTTCGAGCACCGGGGTGCCGGCCCGGCCCTGGCCGTCCGTGCTCTCCCCGCCGCCCGTCGGCCCGCTGTCCGTGGGTACCCCGGTGTTCCTCGGATGCTCGGCGTTCATCGGATTGCCGGTGTTCATCGGTTGTTCCCCCCTCGGGCCGGTCCGGGAGCGACGGCCGCCCGGCCCTCGCCCTCCGTCTCCGGGCCCCGATCGGTGTCCGTTCGGTTGTCGTGTTCCCGTCCCCGGCCCCCTGCCGGGTCCGCCGCCCGGTCCGCCGCCGGACCGCCGCTGTGGCCCGGGTCCTCGCCCGGTCCCGCGCCGGAGCCGCTGTCGGCGCGCCGGCCGGTGGCCGGCGGGGTCCCCGGGTGTGCGGCCCGGCCCGCCGCTATCCGCACCAGCCGGGCCTCGCAGTGATCCAGCCAGCGGGCCTCCGCCTCGGCCTGGAAGATCAGCTGCTCCAGCACCAGCAGCCAGGCGATCTCGTCCTGGGTCTCGGTGCCCGCCGCCAGCGCCCGGGCCTTGAGCCGGGTGTAGTCCTGCATGGCCTTCAGGGTGTGGCGGCGCTGCCTCTGGATGATCCCGGCGATGTCGACACCGTGGGTGCCGACCGCCATGGCCAGCTTGATGGCCAGCTCGTCCCGGGAGGGCTGGGTGCGGTCCACGGGACGCTCGTACCAGTCCCGCAGCTCCTCCCGGCCGGCGTCGGTGATGGCGTAGAGCTGCTGTTTGGAGTCCCGGTCCCCGTCGGGGACGATCAGGCCGTCGCGTTCCAGCCGCCCCAGGGTGGTGTAGACCTGACCGATGTTCAGCGGCCAGGTCGCCCCGGTGCGCGACTCGAACTCGGCGCGCAGTTGAGAGCCGTACCGGGGACCGCTCTCCAGCAGCGCCAGCAGGCCGTAGCGAATTGACATACCGAGTATGTATACCGAGTATGCCCCCGGGCGCAAGTCTCCCGGTCCCCCTCCACACCCCGCGGAACCCACATCCCGGGTTCCGTGCCCCGCCACTCCCCGAGCCGTGCCAGGACCACCGGCCGGGTACGGCCGGCGCTAGCGCCCGCGGCGGAGCTGATAGGCGAGCATGCCCAGCCCCAGCCCCAGACAGGCCAGCCCGGCACCGAACGGCAGCACCGGCAGCAGCGGCCCGCCCGTACCCGGCGCGGCCGTCACTCCGGCCGTCGCCGTCCGCCCCCGGCTGTCCGCCTCCTCGCCGTCCGCATCCTCCGCCGGGGGACCGGCCGAACCGCTCCCGGCGGACGGCAGTGCGTCCGGGTCCGGCACACCGCCCGTCCGCGGCGGCCGGCCGGCCTCCTCCCCGGCGGGCTCGCCGCTCACCGTCTCCCGAGCCGACGGCCCGCCACCGCCCCCGGGGCCGCCCCGGTCCACGCCGAGCTGCGGCAGCGCGCCCCCCGGCCGGTACGGCCGGCCATGCGCCGGGGGCCCGGAGGACTGCGCCGAGCCGTCCCCGCCCCGCAGCGGCCACTCCACGCCCGGCGACCCGTCCCCGCGGTCCGCCGGGCCGTCCTTCAGCCCCTCGTCGAGCGCCCGCCCGGCGGCCTCACCGATCCCGCCCGGCAGCACACCACCGGGCTGCGGCACGTCCTCCGGCTCCGCCGGGGAACCCTCCGGAGCACCCGGCTCCCCGGGCTCCCCGGGCCCGCCGGGCCCGGCACCGCCGGTCGGCTCACCGGACCCGCCCGGCTCACCGCGCTCCTCGGACAGCCCCGGCTCCACGGCCCCGGGCACCGGCAGCGCCCCGGCCGGCACCGCCACCGCCGACGACCCCGACGGCACCGGCGAGGGCGACACCGCGCCCGCCGCCGAGGGAGCCACCAGCAGCACCGCCGCCACCACCGACAATGACGTCGCGACGCCCGCCCATGCGCTCACCCATGCCTCCGCACGCCGTCCGTACGTCTGTCCACAACCCCGCCCCCACAGCAGTGCAACCAGCGTCACACAAGCCACTCACAACGGCATCTCCGGCCGGTGAGCACCACATGCCCGGCCGATGACACCCGCCCCAACCCCCGGCGCAGGCCCGCGGGCCCCGCCGCCCGCTCAGCCGGCGGTCAACACGATCTTGCCGACATGCGCGCCGCTCTCCATGACCCGGTGCGCCTCCGCCGCCTCCGCCATCGGCATCCGCCGGTCGATCACCGGCCGCACCCGCCCGTCCGCCAGCAGCGGCCACACATGCTCCCGCACCGCCGCCACGATCGCGCCCTTCTCCGCCACCGGCCGGGCCCGCAGCGAGGTCGCCGCCACCGAGCCCCGCTTGGCCAGCAGCGCCCCCAGATCCAGCTCCGCCCGCACCCCGCCCTGCAGACCGATCACCACCAGCCGGCCGCCCGGCGCCAGCACGTCCACATTCCGCGCCAGATACTTCGCGCCGATGATGTCCAGCACCACGTCCGCGCCCCGGCCACCGGTCGCGGCCCGTACCCGGGACACGAAGTCCTGCTCCCGGTAGTTGATCAGCACATCCGCACCCAGCCCGGCGCAGCGGTCGAGCTTCTCCGCACTCCCCGCGGTCACCGCCACCCGGGCCCCCGCCACCTTGGCCAGCTGCACCGCCATGGTCCCGATCCCGCTGGCGCCACCGTGCACCAGCAGCAGCTCACCCGGCCGCAGCCCCGCCACCTGGAAGACGTTCGACCACACGGTGCAGCACACCTCCGGCAGCGCCGCCGCGGTGGCCAGATCCAGCCCGTCCGGCACCGGCAGCAGCTGCACCGCGGGCACCGTCACCCGCTCCGCATAGCCGCCGCCCGCCAGCAGCGCGCACACCCGGTCCCCCGGCCGCCAGCCCACCACACCGTCACCGACCGCGGCCACCGTCCCGGCACACTCCAGACCCGGATAGCGCGAGGCGCCCGGCGGCGGCTCGTAGAACCCCCGGCGCTGCAGCACATCCGCCCGGTTCACCGCGGACGCGGCCACCTCCACCAGCACCTCGCCCGGCCCCGGCGGCACCGGATCCGGCACCTCCCGCCACACAAGGGCCTCCGGGCCGCCCGGTTCCGCAATGGTGATCGCATGCATGGCCATGGCCGAGAAGGCTAGCGCCCCCCGCTCAGCGCCGCGGAATCCGCCACGAGCCGGGGCCGCGCTCCGGCTCCGGCGGCTTCTTCCGCTTCGGCGCCCGGCGGATCACCACCACCCGGTCCTGCAGCTCCAGCGTGGCCGCCTCCGGATCGTCGTAGCTCAGCAGACGGTGCCCGCGTATCACCGCCACCACCAGGTCTTTCGCCTCCCGCGGCGACCGCCCCGCCTCGGCCCGGACCACCGGGCGCTCCGCGATGGCCAGCCCGCTGCCCTGCTGAATCAGGTCCTCCATCACCGAACCCGAGCTGGGGCTCACCATGGACAGCCCCAGCAGCCGGCCCGCCGCCGAGGCACTGGTGATCACGGAGTCCGCGCCGGACTGCTTCAGCAACGGCACGTTCTCCTCCTCCCGCACCGAGGCCACGATCCGCACCCGGCGGCTGAGCTGCCGGGCGGTCAGCGCCACCAGCACCGCCGTGTCGTCCCGCTGGGCGGCGATCACCACCTGTGCCGCCCGGTCCGCCCGGGCACGCAGCAGCACCGAGCTGCGGGTGGCGTCCCCCACCACCCCCGCATAGCCGTCCGCGTTCGCCTGCTCCACCACCCGGGGATCCGGGTCCACCACCACGATCTGGTCCTGGGCCAGCCCGGTCCCCATCAGCGTCTCCGCCGCGGAGCGGCCCTTGGTACCGAAGCCGACGATCACCGTGTGGTCGCGCATGGTCCTCCTCCAGCGGGCGATCCGCCACTGCTCCCGGGTGCGCTCGGTCAGCACCTCCAGCGTGGTGCCGACCAGAATGATCAGAAAGAGCACCCGCAGCGGGGTGATCACCAGAACGGTCAGCAGCCGCGCCTGGTCCGTGAGCGGCACGACGTCCCCGTAGCCGGTGGTGGACAGCGACACCGTCACGTAGTAGAGCGCGTCGAGCGCGCTGACCTCGTCGTCCGCGTTGTCCGTGTAGTCGTGCCGGTCCAGATAGACGACGAGGAACGCCGTCGCCATCACCAGCAGCGCCATGCTCAGCCGCCGGCCCACCTGGACCAGCGGACCGTACAGCGTCTGCGGAAGATGCACCCCGTGCGACTGGTCGTCCAACGCCGACCGGTCCGGCGGCGCCGGAGGAAGCCTCATAGCCGCGGCAGCTCCAGCAGCCGCACCACCCCGCCGGTCTGCGCCCCGCCCGGCGGGACCA
This sequence comes from Streptomyces sp. YIM 98790, assembly GCF_011421595.1. Lineage (GTDB taxonomy): Bacteria > Actinomycetota > Actinomycetes > Streptomycetales > Streptomycetaceae > Streptomyces. The sequence continues at coordinate 9,642 of NZ_WTLH01000175.1, forward strand.
CCGCCAGCGCGGACGCCGCCGCAATGCCGCGCAGCATGGCCGGACCGGCGTAGTGCAGCGGACGCACCCGGCCGGGCTCGGCGAAGTCCACCGGCACCAGCCGGGTGTTCCGCGGATGCCCGGTGATGTCCTCCAGCAGCCCGGCCGTCCGGTCCAGCCCCGGGCCACGGCCGGCCAGCCCGGCCAGCAGCGGGGCGGCCAGGGTCAGCAGACCCGAGACCGCCGCCAGCGGATTGCCCGGCAGCCCCACCAGCGGCGTCCCCGACGGCAGTTCGGCCAGCAGCATCGGATGCCCCGGCCGCACCGCCACCCCGTCCACCACCAGACGTGCGGCCACCCGGGTCAGCACCGGATGCACATGGTCCACCGGCCCGGAGGCCGTGCCCCCGGTGGTCACGATCAGATCCGCCCGGCTCGACGTCACCGCCTCGTACAGCGCCTCGGCATCATCCCCCAGGCGCCGGGTCACCAGCACATCGGCGCCCAGGGCGGTCAGCCAGGGCCCGGCCATCGGGCCGATCGCGTCCCTGATCCGCCCGCCCGTCGGCAGCCCCTTGTGCAGCAGCTCATCACCCAGCACCAGCACCTCGACCCGCGGCCTGGGCGCCACCGGCAGCTCGTCGTACCCGGCCGCCGCGGCCAGGCCCAGCACGGCCGGCGTCACCGGCGTGCCGGCCGGCAGCAGCTCCGCACCGGAACGGCACTCCTGCCCGCGGGGGCGGACGTCCGCCCCGGGCGTCGGGTTCGGGCCGCGAAGCTGCCCGGCCGCCACCGTCCCGCGTTCGGAGCGCAGCACCGCCGTGGTGCCCGGCGGAATCCGCGCCCCCGTGGCGATCGGCACCGCCAGCCCGTCGGACAGCGGCGCCGGATCGTCCCGGCCGGCCAGCACCCCGGGATCGGCCGTCAGATGCCACGGACCCGGCCCGGCCACCGCCCAGCCGTCCATGGCCGAGGTGTCGAACGCCGGGAGATCGGTCAGGGCGGTCAGCGGGCCGGCCAGGGTGTGCCCCAGGGCCCGGTCCAGCGGCTGCTGCACCACGGGCAGCGGGCGCGCCGTCCGGTGGGCCGCGCGGCGCGCCGCGTCCCAGCTGACCGCCTCGTCGTCGGGGTGGTGCACCGGCGACCGCCGGGCCTCCCGGGCCGCCACCCAGGGCGGCGGCCCGGAGCCCTGCCCGTCGCGCGCCGGCCGGTGCCCGTGCGCCCGTCCGTGGTGCGGGCCGCGCAGCTCCTCCACGCCCCCGCCGCCGACGACCGTGGCGGCAGGGCCGCCGCTGCCTCCGACGCCGCCACCGGCTCCCCGGCCATTGGCCAGTGCCAGCGCGTCCTCGAACTCGTCCGTCACGGCGTATCACTGTCCTTCGGCTCACGCTGCTGCTGCTCGCGCTCCCAGCGCGCCGCAAGCTCCCCCACCGCCCGCGCCGCCTCCGCCTGCCCGATCCCCCGCCGAGCAACCGCGTAACCGATCAGGAAGGTGGTCAGCGGGGCCGCGGGCCGCGCCACATTGTGCGCGGCATCGCGGGCGGCATCCAGCAGCGCCTTCACATCGACCTCCTGGTCGATGTCCAGCTCGGTCCTGACGGCGGCGATCCATTCGTCCAGCACGTTCTCATGCTCCCTGATCCTGGCCCTGGCGGCGGAGATGTCCGCCCAGGTGTCGCAATCGAGAGTGTCGCCCACCGCAACCCGGCCGAGCGTCAGTGCCCGCGACACCGCACGCAAGGGTAGGCCCGCCGCCCCGGCCGGGTCAGGGGCCAGCCGGCCCAGAACCCGCTTCAGCACCTCGGTGCGGTAGCAGGCCGTCAGCGGCTGGTCGTACCCCTCCGGATCGCGGGCCACCATCCCGTCCACGCCCTCCGGCACGCGGCGCAGCGCCGCCACCAACTCCTCGTCGAGGAACGGCAGATCTCCGGCGAGCACCACGACCAGCGGCTGCCGTACCGCCCGCAGACCGGCATCCAGGGCCGCCACCGGGCCGCCACCCGCGGGCTCCTCGCGGGTCCACACCACCGGCCTGCGCGTCCTCAGCGGCCGTGGCGGCCCGACCACCACCGTCCGCCCGGCCCCCGCGCACGCCGCCAGGACACGGTCCAGCAGGCTCCGGCCGCCCACCTCCACGGCAGGCTTGTCCATCCCCCCCAGCCGGCGCCCCTCACCGCCGGCCAGCACCACCGCGTCCCACGGCATGTCTTGCATCCCCCCAGTATGCAAAACCAAAAAGAGAGGCCCTGTCCGGGTCTCCCCGGACAGGGCCTCTCTTCATCTCACGTTTTGTTCGGCGGCGTCCTACTCTCCCACACGGTCCCCCGTGCAGTACCATCGGCGCTGCAAGGCTTAGCTTCCGGGTTCGGAATGTAA
>NZ_WTLH01000176.1 GCF_011421595.1 Streptomyces sp. YIM 98790
GCGCCGGGGCGGCGGGTGCGCTCGCGCAGCCGCCGGGCGGCCTCCTCGGCCTGGCGGCGGTCCTGGGCATGCGCGAGACGGCGCCGCTCCTGGCGGCGGACGTGGACGATGTAGCTGGTGAGCAGCGCGGCGAAGAGGCCGGGCACCCACAGGTAGGTGCGGCCCTGGGCGGCGGTGAGCAGGCCGCCGAGGGCGAAGGCGAGCAGCAGCACCATGGTGGTCCGGCGCCGGCGGGCGAGGACCTTGGCGCGGGCGGCGGCGGGCGGCGGGGGCGGCGGAGCGGGCGACGGCGACGGCGACGGTGCGGGAGCGGGCGGGGACGGGGGGTCGGCGGGGGCGACGGGGTGGGCGTAGGCGCGCAGGTCGACTGCGGCGTCCTCGCCGTCCGTGGTGTCCTCCGCCTCGTCCGCGGTGGCCTCTCCGGTGGCACGCTTGCGCCGCCGCTCGGTCAGCGCCCTCCCCGAGAGCAGCCGCATCGCGGTGCTGAAGCGTTCCGTCGGGCGTGCGTCGTTGAGCTCGTCCTGTCGGCGGAGCCACATGGGAACGAGGTACGCGGCCCATGCCCCGACGATCATTGCGAAGATGAGGCCACTGCTGTTCACGATGACACGGTAGAGCGGTTTGCGCGCCCGCATCTGCCAAATTGCGCGGTGTGTTGCACGATCGGGGCTCTTCGCCGGTCATTTCCTCGGATTGTTATCGAGCGAATCCGAGGAATTCGAATGTGTGTTTTATTCCATGAGGGAAGGCGACGGCGGGGCGGAACGGAGGGCGTGCCAGCGCGGAAGCAGGCCCCCCGGGACCTCCTCGGCGGTCAGGGCATACACCAGGTGGTCGCGCCAGGCGCCGTCGATGTGCAGGTAGCGGGGCCGGATGCCTTCCTCGCGGTAGCCGAGCTTCTCCGCGACCCGGCGGCTGGGGGTGTTCTCCGGGCGCACGCAGATCTCCAGGCGGTGCAGGCCCAGGGTGAAGAAGCAGTGGTCGGTGGCCAGGGCGACGGCGGTGGGCATCACGCCGCGGCCGGCCACCGCCCGGTCGATCCAGTAGCCGATGTGCCCCGCGCACATCGAACCCCAGGTGATCCCGGCGACCGTGAGCTGCCCCACCAGCCGCCCGCGGTATTCGACGATGAACGGGAGCATCCGGCCGGCCCCGGCCTCGCCGCGCAGATGGCGGACCATCTGCCGGAAGGTGGGGCGGCGGGCGGGCAGGTGGCCCGGCGCCACCGGCGGCAGGGTGGCCTCCCAGGGGCGCAGCCATTCCCGGTTGCGCCGGTTGACCTCCATCCAGGCGCGGTGGTCGCGCTGGCGTATCGGACGGAGCGTGACATCGCCGTCCGCCAGCTCGGCGGGCCAGTGGGCGTTCATCGGGAATCTCGCGTCTCGGCGGCTGTGCGCGGGTGGTCCCCGCCGCGGATCTGCTGCACCGCGTGCAGCAGCAGCGGTTCCAGGACGGCCAGTCCGTCCCGCACCCCGCCCGTGGAACCGGGCAGGTTCACGATCAGCGTACCCCCGGCCACGCCGGCCAGCCCGCGGGAGAGCGCGGCGGTGGGGACCTTGGCCATCCCGGCCGCCCGGATCGCCTCGGCGATGCCCGGGACCTCGAAGTCCAGCACCCGCCGGGTCATCTCCGGGGTGCGGTCGGTGGGGGTCAGGCCGGTGCCGCCGGTGGTGACCACCACGTCGTAGCCGGCCCCGGCCGCGGCCCGCAGCGCGGCCTCGACCGGTTCGCCGTCCGGCACCACCTGGGGGCCGTCGACGGCGAAGCCCATGCGGCGCAGGCCGTCGGCGACCAGCGGGCCGCCCGTGTCGGTGTAGACGCCGGCCGAGGCACGGTTGGAGGCGGTGACGGCGAGCGCCCGGTAGGAAGGGGCTGCGGGGGGCGGGGTCATGGGCGGCGGCTCCAGTCGCCGGACTTCCCGCCCGTCTTCTCCTCGACCCGGATGTCGCTGATCACCGCGCCCTTGTCGACGGCCTTGACCATGTCGACCACGGTGAGCGCCGCGACCGAGACGGCGGTCAGGGCCTCCATCTCGACGCCGGTGCGGTCCGTGGTGCGGACCCGGGCACTGATCAGGACGGCGTCGTCGGAGAGGGAGAGATCCACGGTGACGCCGGACAGCGCCAGCGGGTGGCACAGCGGAACCAGGTCGGGGGTGCGCTTGGCACCCATGATCCCGGCGATGCGGGCCACGGCCAGCGCGTCCCCCTTGGGCACGCCCTCGCCGCGCAGCAGTTCCACCACGCGCGGGGACACCAGCACCCGCCCGGTGGCCCGCGCCGTGCGGGCGGTGATCTCCTTCGCCGACACATCCACCATCCGGGCGGCACCGGAGTCGTCCAGATGTGTCAGATGCGAGCTGCTCATGGGGAGTGAGAGTACCCCCAGGCCCGCCCGGGCGCCGGGCCGTCAGCCGCCGCGGGTGAGGAGCACGGCCTCCAGCTCGGTGCCCGGCGCCACCTCGGTGACGTCCTCGGGGACGACGAGCAGGCAGTCGGCCTGGGCGAGCGCGGCGATCAGGTGCGAGCCCGCGCCGCCCACCGGCCGGACCGTGCCGGCCGCCGGGTCGTGGTGGCCGCGCAGGAACTGCCGCCGCCCGGCGGGCGAGGCCAGCGGCTCCGGTGCGTCCAGCCGGACCCGGACCCGCGGCCGGTGCAGGTCGGGACCGGCGTGGCCGGCCATGGCGCGCAGCGCGGGGCGCACGAAGATCTCGAAGGAGACGTAGGCCGAGACCGGGTTGCCGGGGAGGGCGAGCAGCGGGATGCGGTCCGGGCCGATCAGCCCGAAGCCCTGCGGCTTGCCCGGCTGCATGGCCAGCCGCCGGAACTCCACCCGGTCCGGGGCGCCGGCCGGTCCGGCGAGGGCCTCCTTGACCACGTCGTAGGCGCCGACGCTGACCCCGCCGCTGGTGACGATCAGGTCGGCGCGGACGAGCTGGTCCTCCAGGGTGGCGCGCAGGGTCTCGGCGTCGTCGGCGACCGCGGCCACCCGGTAGGCGTCGGCCCCGGCCTCCCGGGCCGCGGCGGTGAGCAGGAAGCCGTTGGAGTCGTAGATCCGGCCGGGCTCCAGGGGCTCGCCGGGCTGGGCCAGTTCGCTGCCGGTGGAGACCACGACCACCCGGGGACGGGGCCGGACCCGGACGGCCGGACGGCCGATGGCGGCGAGCAGCCCGAGCTGCGGCGCCCCCAGCACGGTGCCGGCCGGCAGGGCCACGGCACCGGCCGGGACGTCGCTCCCGCGGCGGCGGATGTGCGCGCCGGGCCCGGGGGCGCGGTGCACCCGGACCTGCCCGCCCGCCTCCTGCGGGCGGGCGCTGTGCGGGGACATGGCGGCGGCCGGGCCGCCGCCGCTGCCGCCGTCCGTCCACTCCACCGGGACCACCGCCTCGGCACCGGACGGCACCGGGGCGCCGGTCATGATGCGGGCGGCCTCGCCGGGCCGTACCACGGGCGGGGTGCCGCTGCCCGCCGCGACGTCGCCGACCACCCGGAGCACGGCCGGGTAGGTCTCGGACGCGCCCTCGACGTCGGCCAGGCGCACCGCGTAGCCGTCCATCGAGCTGTTGTCGAAGGGCGGCAGGGCGAGCGGGACCATGACGTCCTCGGTGAGCACGCAGCCCTGGGCGTCCGCCAGGTTCAGCTCGATGGGGTCGAGCGGGCGCAGCGCCCCGAGGATGTCCGCCAGGTGGTCGTCGACGGACGTCAGGTCAGTCAATCTCCTGCATCTCCCCGTTGACGTACTTCACCAGCCAGTCGCGGAAGTCGGGCCCGAGGTCGGCGCGCTCGCAGGCCAGCCGGACGATGGTGCGCAGATAGTCGCCGCGGTCGCCGGTGTCGTAGCGGCGGCCCCGGAAGACCACGCCGTGCACCGGGCCGCCCAGGGACGGGTCCGCGGCCAGGGTCTGCAGGGCGTCGGTGAGCTGGATCTCGCCGCCGCGGCCGGGGGCGGTCTCGCGCAGCACGCCGAAGACGGCCGGGTCCAGGACGTAGCGGCCGATCACCGCGAGGTTGCTGGGGGCGTCGGCCGGGGCCGGCTTCTCCACCAGGCCGGTGACCTTGACCACGTCCTGTTCGCCGGTGGGCTGCACGGCGGCGCTGCCGTAGAGGTGGATCTGCGAGGGATCGACCTCCAGCAGCGCGATCACCGAGCCGCCCTGCTCCTCGCGGACCCGGGTCATGGTGGTGAGCAGCGGGTCGCGCGGGTCGATCAGGTCGTCGCCGAGGAGGACGGCGAAGGGTTCGCTGCCCACGTGGGGGGCGGCGCACAGCACGGCATGGCCCAGACCCTTGGGGTCGCCCTGGCGGACGTAGTGGATGGTGGCCAGGGCGCTGGACGCCTGGACGGCGGCCAGCCGCTCGGCATCCCCCTTGCGCCGCAGCGCGTCCTCCAGCTCGTAGTTCCGGTCGAAGTGATCCTCCAGCGGCCTCTTGTTCCGGCCGGTGACCATGAGCACGTCGGTCAGGCCCGCGCTGGTGGCCTCCTCCACCACATACTGGATGGCCGGCTGGTCCACCACCGGGAGCATTTCCTTGGGGGTGGCCTTGGTGGCGGGGAGAAACCGCGTACCGAGACCGGCGGCGGGAATCACTGCCTTGTTGATCCGGGGAGAAGAACTCCGGGGACGAGAGGTCATGTGGTCACCTTATCCGTTTTAGGCTGCTCACTCAGCGTACCGATCCGGAGTCGGTTGTGGCGGGAACAGCCGGGAACGGTGTGCGGTCAGGAAAGGAACCGGCGGGAACGTGGGCAGCGTGAGCGATATCGGCGCGCGGAAACAGGCGGTGCGCAGGGATCTGCTGGCAGTACGGGCCGCGATGGCGGACGACGAGCTGGCGCAGGCGGCCGAGGGGCTGGCCCGGCACGCCCTGGCGCTGCCCGAGGTGGCGGGCGCGGGGACCGTGGCCGCCTATGTCTCGGTCGGGCACGAGCCGGGCACCGGAAAGCTGCTGGAGGCGCTCCGCGGGCGCGGCACCCGGGTGCTGCTGCCGGTGCTGCGGGACGACGACGACCTGGACTGGGCGGAGTACGCGGGGCGCGGCGCGCTGGCGGAGGCCGACCACCCGGGGCGGATCCGGCTGCTGGAGCCGGGCGGGCGGCGGCTGGGCCCGGACGCGGTGTGCGAGGCGGACGTGGTGCTGCTGCCGGGGCTGGCCGTGGACGCGCGCGGCGTGCGGATGGGCCGCGGCGGCGGATCGTACGACCGGGCGCTGGCCCGGCTGGACGCGGCCGGCTCCGATCCCGCGCTGGTGGTGCTGGTGTACGGGCACGAGGTGGTGGGCCACCTCCCGGAGGAGCCGCACGACCGTCCGGTGCACACCGCGGTCACCCCGCACGGGGTCCACCGCTTCCGCTGACGGGGGCCTCGCCGCCGGCCCGCCGCCCGATGACCGGCCGGCCTGACCGGCCGGCCCTGGTCCTGATCCGCCGGCGGGCCCGGGCGGGCCCGGCGGGCGGGGTCAGCGGGCCGGGCGTCAGCGGCGCGGGTCAGCGGGCCGGGCGTCAGCGGCGCGGGTCAGCGGGCCGGGCGTCAGCGGGTCAGGGGCGGAGGGTGAGGGTGTCCGTCGTGGTGTCGGNGTCAGGGGCGGAGGGTGAGGGTGTCCGTCGTGGTGTCGGCGACGGCCTCGTCGCTCCAGGCCCAGGGCAGGTACTCGCCGCGGGCCCACATCCCCGTCTGGTCGGTGTAGTTGTCGTGGTAGGCGTGGCCGGAGTTGCCGGAGAGGTTGATCCACTGCGAGTCGTCGAAGTCGGCGAGGCTGACGATCATCCGCATCGACGGCACCCAGGTCACCTTGTAGCCGCCGGCCGCGTTCCAGCCGGTGGCGTTGACCGCGTCCTTGCCGCCGGAAAGGTTCCACGGCCCGCGGTTGAGCAGCCAGCGCACCGGCCCGGGCCCCTCGGCCCCCAGCGTCGGGTTGATCAGCGAAAGCTGGTGCAGCCGGCCCCAGCTCCAGGTGGAGATGTCCTTGCCGAGCAGCGAGGTCAGCTCCCAGCGGGCGTCCTTCATGGCCTTGGCCAGCAGTTCGTCCCGGTTGTCCGCGGCCGGGTCGTCGCGGTCGGCGGGCGAGGTCCACCACTCGCTCTCCGGCTCCTCCAGCAGGATGCGCACCACCTCGAACCAGCGGTCGCCGCCGTCCGGCTGCGCCGCGTCCGGCTTCCGGTCGCCGCATTCGCGCTCCAGCACCGGCTTCCCGTGTTCGTCCTCCAGCGGGGCCGAGTCGTCCGCGGGCCGCACCCACAGGCACTGGCCCTCCACCCGGACCTCCTTGGGCAGCTTGTGCCCGAAGGCCAGCTTCAGCAGGTGACGCCAGACCGCGTTGTAGTAGGCGGCGGCGGCCGAGTCGGAGTCCTGGGTGTAGTCCCAGCCCTCCAGGAGCTGCTGGGCCTCGCGGATGTACGGGTCGTCGATGTCCACCTTCAGCAGGTAAGGGGTGAGCACCTTGGCCATCTCGTTGCTGTTGTCGAGCTGGATGGAGCGCATGTCCCCCATGGAGATCTTGCCGCCGTCCGCGATCACGGTCTGGATGAGGTCGTCGATGCGCTGGCTGCGGGTGCCGTACGACCAGTCCTCGGTGAGCAGGTACGGATAGCCGTCACCGGCCACGGCCTGGTTGGCGGTGACGATGTAGCCGCGCTCCGGGTTGTACTCCCAGGGCAGCTCGTCCTGCGGGATGTAGCCGGTCCAGGCGAAGGCGGAATCCCAGCCGGGGGCGGGCAGCCTGCCGTCGCCCTTGCCGCGGACGGGGATCATGCCGGGTGCCTGGTAGCCGATGTTGCCCTCGGTGTCGGCGTAGAGCAGGTTCTGCGAGGGCACCGCGAACAGCCGGGCGGCCTGCCGGAAGTCGTCGAAGTCGCGGGCGGTGTTGAGGGCGAAGACGGCGTCCATGGTGCGGGACGGCTCCAGCGCGGTCCAGCGCAGCGAGACGGCGTAGCCCTGGCCGCGGTCGGGGGCGCCGGCGTCGACCGGCGCGTGCTCGCCGACGTTGTCCAGCTCGTCGCTGCGGTCGGAGAGGATCGGGCCGTTCTCGGTGGCGCGCACGGTGAACTCGCGGGGCTCACCGCCCGCCACCGAGATGATCTCGGTGCGGGTCTCGTACGGCACCAGCTCGCCGTCCCGCAGGTAGCGGCCGTCCTCCAGCCGCTCCAGGTAGAGGTCGCTGACGTCGGCGCCGAGATTGGTGAAACCCCAGGCGATGGTGTCGTTGTGGCCGATGACCACGCCCGGCATGCCGGAGAAGGTGAAGCCGGCCACCGCGTAGGGGCATTCCTCGGTGACCTCGGTGCAGCGCAGGCCCATCTGGTACCAGATGGAGGGCATGGACGGGCCCAGGTGCGGGTCGTTGGCCAGCAGCGGCTTGCCGGTGGTGGTGTAGTCGCCGGAGACCGCCCAGGAGTTGGAGCCGATGCCGCTGCCGTTCCGGCCGAGCAGGGCGGGCATGCCGTCCAGGGTCTGCGCCAGCGAGCCGAGCTGGGTGGAGACGCCCTCCAGGGCCTCGTCCAGGGCCTCGCCCGAGCCGCCGCCGTCGGCGTCACCGTCACCGGTGCCGTCACCGGTGCCGGCGTCACCGGTGCCGTTCTCGTCGTCCCCGGTGAGGCCAGCCAGGCCGGTGGTGTCGCCGCCGGGCCGGTAGGCGCCGTCACCGACCCCGCCGCCGTCCACGATGGGGCGGTTGCGCTCGTAGGGGTAGGCCGGATAGAGGTCGGCGATCTGCTCCGGGCTCAGCCGGCCCTGGAGCAGCGCACGGTCGATCTCGTCCTCCATGTTGCCGCGCAGGTCCCAGGCCATGGCCTTGAGCCAGGCGACCGAGTCGACCGGATCCCATTCCTCGGGGGTGTAGTCGCTGACGAAGCCGAGGGCGGCGTACTCGACCGAGATCTCCTTGCCGCTGCGGCCGGCCAGATAGGCGTTGACGCCGTCGGCGTAGGCCTGGAGGTAGCGCCTGGTGTCCTCGGAGAGCAGCTCGTCGTACTCCCGCTGGGCGATGTCCCGCCAGCCGAGGGTGCGCAGGAAGATGTCCGTGGAGACCTGGGACTCGCCGAACATCTCGGAGAGCCGGCCGGCGGTGAGGTGGCGGCGGACGTCCATCTCCCAGAAGCGGTCCTGGGCGTGCACGAAGCCCTGGGCGGTGAAGAGGTCCTCGGCGGTCTCCCCGTACAGGGTGGGAATGCCGTGCGCATCCCGCTGCACGGTCACCGGGGCGGACAGGCCGTCCACCGTGATCTCACCGCTGAGCTGGGGGAACGAGGCCCGTACCGTGGAGACGGACCACCAGGTGCCGTAGCCGGAACCGGCCACCAGCAGCAGGACAACGACGATTCCGAGGATGCGGAAGCGGCGCAGGGACTTCTTGGCTGGCATCGCTGTCCTTCGCGGGCGAACGGTCGGACTGGAGCAACCATAGACACTCCGCCAGACGGGTGGCGCCACGGGGAGGCGGCAGGGGGGCCGCAGGGGCGGCGGCAGGGGCGGCGGCATGATCCACAAGCTGGTAAATTTCCCGTAAAGCACCTGAATCCATCCGCATGTAGCGTCCAACTGAATCGCCGTCGCCCGGCCCGCCCGTCCCGCCCGCCCGCCGTATGCCCCATGGAGTGGCCCCCTGGCGCTGCCCATGGCGTGCCCGGCAGCCGCCGCAGACGGCCCGGCCCGCCCGGAAGGGAGGACCGTCCTGACCGTCGACCGCCTCAACGAGCTGATGCTCGCCGGTGCCCTGGTACTGCTCGTCGCCGTGGCGGCGGTGCGGCTGACCTCCCGCAGCGGACTGCCCACCCTGCTGCTCTACCTGGGCATCGGCATGCTGATCGGCCAGGACGGCCTGGGCGTGGAGTTCAGCGACGCCGAACTGACCCAGGTGCTGGGCTATGCGGCGCTGGTGGTCATCCTGGCCGAGGGCGGTCTCGGCACCAACTGGCGGCACATCCGGCCGGCGGTGCCGGCGGCGGCCGTGCTGGCCACCGTCGGGGTGGCGGTGAGCGTGGCGGTCACCGCCGCGGCCGCGCACTACCTGGTGGGCCTGCGCTGGCAGCTCGCCCTGGTGATGGGCGCGGTGGTGTCCTCCACCGATGCCGCAGCGGTCTTCTCGGTGCTGCGCAGGGTGCCGCTGCCGCGCCGGCTCAGCGGCACCCTGGAGGCCGAGTCGGGCTTCAACGACGCGCCCGTGGTGCTGCTGGTGGTGAGCTTCTCCGCGGCGGACGGCCTGGGCAGCGGGCAGAACAGCGCCGCGGACTGGCTGCTGCTGCCCGCCGAGATGCTGCTCCAGCTGGCGATCGGGCTGCTGGTGGGCCTGGCCGTCGGCCGCCTCGGCGCGTATGCGCTGCGCCAGGTGGCGCTGCCCGCGGCCGGTCTCTACCCGATCGCGGTGCTCGCCCTGGCCGTGCTGGCGTACGCGGCCGGGGCGCTGGCCCAGGGCAGCGGCTTCCTGGCGGTGTACGTGGCGTCGCTGGTGATGGGCAACGCCCGGCTGCCGCACCGGCCGGCCACGCGGGGCTTCGCGGACGCCATGGCGTGGGTGGCGCAGATCGGGCTGTTCGTGCTGCTCGGCCTGCTGGTGAATCCGGCGGAGCTGGTGGCGGACTTCTGGCCGGCGGTGGTGATCGGGCTGGCGCTCACCCTGGTGGCCCGGCCGGTGTCGGTCGGGCTGTCGCTGCTGCCGTTCCGCCGGCCGTGGCGGGAGCACGCGCTGTACTCCTGGGCCGGGCTGCGCGGCGCGGTGCCGATCGTGCTGGCCACCATCCCCATGGTGGCCGGGCTCGGCGGCAGCGACCGGGTGTTCAACATCGTCTTCGTGCTGGTGGTGGTCTTCACCCTGGTGCAGGGGCCGACCCTGCCGTGGCTGGCCCGGCGGCTGCGGCTGCGCGACGGCGACCAGGCCACCGACCTGGACATCGAGTCCGCGCCGCTGGAGCGGCTGCGCGGCCATCTGCTGTCCCTCACCATCCCCGAGGGGTCCCGGATGCACGGGGTGGAGGTGGCCGAGCTGCGGCTGCCGCCGGGAGCCGCGGTGACCCTGGTGGTGCGGGACGGAGCGAGTTTCGTGCCGCAGCCGACCACCGTGCTGCGGCGCGGGGACGAGCTGCTGGTGGTGACGACCGATCCGGTGCGGGACGCGGCGGAGCGGCGGCTGCTGGAGGTGGGCCGGGGCGGCAAGCTGGCCGGCTGGCTGGGGTGGTCGCGCTCACCCTGACCACGCCCCGGCCCATGCCCAGGCGCCCGGCCCACGCCGGCACCCGGCCACGCCGGCGCCCGGCCCGCCGCCCGGACCGCTCCTGGCCCGCGTCCCGGCCCGCGCCGGGGCCCGGCCCGCGTCCCGCACGACCGTGCGCGGAGCGTGTCCCCCGGGCGCCGGAAGAAGGACCTCCGCCCGGGCGTGATGTGACGGACACCAGTGGACTTCGCGGGGAGGAATGTTGCACGATGGACCGTCGTTAGCACTCACTGACGAAGAGTGCCAGGGAGCACCGGCCGGGCCGGGCCGGACCAGAGCCCGGCCCCCGGGCACCGACACAAGCGGAGGATCATCGTGCCGACGTATCAGTACCAGTGCACTGAATGTCAGCAGGGCCTGGAGGTCGTCCAGAAGTTCAGCGACGACGCCCTGACCCAGTGCCCCAGCTGCGAGGGACGCCTGAAGAAGGTCTTCTCCTCGGTCGGCATCGTCTTCAAGGGCTCCGGTTTCTACCGCACCGACAGCCGCAACAGCTCCACCGGCAGCGCCCCGTCCTCCGGCGGGGAGAAGAAGGAGAAGAAGGAGACCGCGGCCTCCTCGGGCTCCTCCGGCTCCTCCGGTTCCCCGGGCTCCGCCTCGTCGTCCGCGTCCGGCACCAAGACCGCCTCCGCCCCGGCCGCATGAGCACCCCGGCCGGGCACCGGGCCGACATCGGCGTGATCGGCGGGTCGGGGTTCTACTCCTTCCTCGACGACGTGACGGAAATCACCGTCGACACGCCGTACGGGCCGCCCAGTGACTCGCTGTTCCTGGGCGAGGCGGGCGGCCGGCGGGTGGCGTTCCTGCCCCGGCACGGCCGCGGGCACACCCTGGCCCCGCACCTGATCAACTACCGGGCCAACCTGTGGGCGCTGCGCTCGGTGGGCGTGCGCCAGGTGCTGGGGCCGTGCGCGGTGGGCGGGCTCCGGCCCGAGTACGGGCCCGGCACCCTGGTGATACCCGACCAGCTGGTGGACCGCACCAAGAGCCGGGTGCAGAGCTTCTACGACGGGCTGGCCCGGCCGGACGGCGCGGTGCCGAACGTCGTCCACGTCAGCTTCGCCGATCCCTACTGCCCGTCCGGCCGCGAGGCCGCGCTGGCCGCCGCCCGGGCGAACGGCTGGGACCCGGTGGACGGCGGCACCATGTGCGTGATCGAGGGGCCGCGCTTCTCCACCCGGGCCGAATCTCGCTGGCACGCCGCCCAGGGCTGGTCGGTGGTGGGCATGACCGGCCACCCGGAGGCCGTACTCGCCCGCGAGCTGGAGCTCTGCTACACCTCGCTCGCCCTGGTCACCGACCTGGACGCGGGCGCCGAGACCGGCGAGGGCGTCTCGCACACCGAGGTGCTCCAGGTGTTCGCGCAGAACATCGCCCGGCTGCGCTCGGTCCTGTTCGATGTGATCACCAAGCTTCCCGAGGGCGAACGGGACTGCCTGTGCACGGGCGCGCTCGGCGGGCAGCCGACCGGCATCGCCCTGCCCTGATCTTCTGCGGTTCTCCCCCCTTCCCGGACGCCCGCTGAACCGACGGCGGCTGCGCGGCGGGCCGGGAGGGGGGGAAGGGACGACTGCGGGATTCCGCTCCCGCGGCGGGTTTTCCACAGGGCTCGAAGGGTGCCGGTGGCTGCGGGCACCGTGGAGGCATGAACCCCACCGCCGCCGGCCGGCGCCGCCCCGCTGTCCCTCCCGTCCCCCCGCCCGCCCCCGCGGCCCGCGCCGTCCCCGCCGTTCCGGCGTTCGATCCGGTGCGGCCGGGGCGCGGCAGGCACCGGCTGCGCC
>NZ_WTLH01000177.1 GCF_011421595.1 Streptomyces sp. YIM 98790
CCGGCCGCGTGGCCGCGCGGCTGCGCAGCTGCGCGGAGGGCCGCCGACGCCGCGGCGCGGAGGCGCGAACACACGACAACACCGAGCGGGGTCCGGCCCGCACGGGCGTCCGCGGGCGGCCTCAGCCGGCCAGCGCCTCCCAGAAGCTGAGCGCGGCGAGCACGGTCATCACCCCGGCGGCGATACGGGTGATCAGCTTCAGCGGGACCCGGCGCATCAGCGCGCGCCCGCCCAGGATGCCGATCGCCGCGACCGACCACAGCGCGAGCAGCGCGCCGGCCCCCACCGACAGCGGGCTGTCGTAGCGGGCCGCCAGATTGGCCGTCATGATCTGCGTGATATCGCCCAGTTCGGCGGCGAGGATGAGCATGAACCCGGCGCCCGACACCTTCCAGAACGAGGTGTCGCGCGGCGCCCGCACCTGCGCGCCCTCGTCCCCCCGGTGGCGCAGCAGCAGCACCGCGCCGGTCAGGAACAGCACCCCGACCAGGGCCTGCACCGGCCGGTGCGGCAGCAGGCTCAGCAGGCTGCCGGCCGCCACCGCCAGTGCCACATGCACGACGAAGGCCGCTGCCACCCCGGCGAACACGTACCGGGCCCGGTAGCGGGTGCCCAGCAGCAGCCCGGCCAGGGCCGTCTTGTCGGGAAGTTCCGCCAGGAAGATCACGCCGAACGTGACGGCGGCGACGGAGAACGAGAACACGCGCGGGATTCCTCACTGCTCGGGCCACCGGGCCGAGGAATCCGCGGGAGCGCACGCTTCGGCCCGGCAGCGGCCAGGACGTCGCATACGCGGCGTCGGGACACTGCGGCCGAAGGTCTCGCTGGCGGACGCGCGGCCCACGCGCGTCGTGACGCGCGGCGGGCCGTCCGCTCCGGGCGCCGGGCACCGCCCGGGGGCGGCGCCAGTATGTCGACGGTCCGGCGAAGAGCTACTCCCCTTCTGCACCGTCCACTCTACGGCAGAGCGGCGCGGGGCGGCGGCGCCCCCCGGGCCCCGGCCGCCCGCTCCGGGCCGTCCGGGCCCCGGCGCAGCGCCCTCGGGCGACCGGCTGCACCACCGGGACCAGCACCGTCACCAGCGCACCGGGACCAGCATCGTCACCGGCACGAAGAGCCGCGGCACAGAGAGCCCACCGCCGTGGCCGTCAGCGGCGACACCCCGCCCCAGCGGCATGCCCGCGGACGCGGAGGAGCCCGCCCGCCGGCGGTGTCAGTGACCGCGGGCGGCGAACGGCACGGTGAAGCAGGCGACCCGCTCGCCCGCGTCCCCGGGCGGCCGGCCGTCCTCACCGGTGGAGGTGGCGCGGGCGTGCAGGACCACCGAACGGGCCCCGTCCGGGCGGAAGGTCCACTCCTGGCGCGCCCGCGCCCAGCCCGTGCCGTCCTCCTTCGGAGTGAAGTCCAGCCACACCTCGTTGCGGGGGTTGGCCAGCCGGGGATCGTCGCCGGTGACGTGCTGGTAGTGCGGACCGGAATCCGCCGGGTCGGGCCCGCACGGCTCGGTGTGCACATGGGTGCCGTAGGTGTGGCCGGGCCGCAGCCCGCGCACCGACAGGCCCACCGTGGTGCCGCCGTCCGCCACGCTGTGCGCGACATGGATGACCGCGCCCACCGGCACCAGCCCTGTGTCGTACGTCACGGCCCGCGGCGGCTCCGCACCGCCGCCCCCGCCACCGCCCCCGCCGGCCTGCTGGAACGTGCCCCAGGCGTGCTGCCAGTAGCCGTCACCGCCCGCGCCGGCGCCGGCCTCCGCGCCGGCCACCGGTCCCGGTGCGGCTGCCGCCGTCCCGCCCAGCAGGGCCGCCACCACCCATGCCACCCTCGCCGCCGTCCGCCTCCGCAGCCTGCTGCTCCGCACCGCGCGCCTCCTTGCCGTCCTCGTGCTCGCGTGCCCGGTCCTGGTCACCGGGTCAGCCTGCCCACGTTCACCGGCCGTTCGGCAGGGGATGGCCCGGCGTCCACCGTGTCAGTGACACGGCGTACGCTGTACGGCGGAACGGAGACGCCACGGCGCGCGCGTCTTCACCGAAATCGGGTCGCCCCGCCGAGGTGGCCGCGATAGACAAGGCTGCCTGACGACGGCCGCCCCGACCGGGTGGCCACGGGGAACGGGGGAGCGCGTGCTGGAGTCACTGGGGATACTGCTGTACGCCCCGTGGATCTACGTGGTGATCGTGCTGTCCATCCTGCTGGACGTCTTCCTGCCCGTGCTGCCCAGCGGGGCCGTCGTGGTCGCCGCCGCCACCGTCGCGGCCGGCACCGCCGCCGATGTCGCGGGCCTGCCCGCCCCGGGCGCCGGCGCGCATCTTCCCGAGCTGTTCCTGCTTGCCCTGTGCGCGGCCACCGCCTCCGTCCTGGGCGATCTGGCCGCCTACCGGCTGGCCCGCCGGGGCAGCCGCCGCTACGCCCGGCTGATCGGCCGCTCCCGGCGGCTCACCGCCGCCCAGCAGCGCCTGGGCTGGGCCCTGGTGCGCGGCGGCGGCCCGCTGGTGGTGCTGGCCCGCTTCGCACCGGCCGGGCGGGCCGTGGTGAGCCTGGGCGCGGGAGTCTCGCACCGCCGGGCCGTGGAGTTCCTGCCCTGGTCCGCGGTGGCGGCCGTGGTCTGGTCGGCCTACAGCGTGGGCCTGGGCTATCTGGGCGGCCAGTTGCTCGGTGCGAGCTGGATCGCCACCGGGCTGTCCCTGGTGGCCCTGATCGGTGCGGGCCTGGTCGCCGCCCGTCTCCTCCGCCGCCCCCGCAGCAACCCCGCCACGCCCGCCTGAAGCCGCCCCCGCACACCGGCCGGCCGGCGGCACGGGACGCGGAACGCGGAAGTGGGCGCAGACGGGTTCGAACCGCCGACATCTTCCTTGTAAGGGAAGCGCTCTACCACTGAGCTATGCGCCCCGGACATCGACTGCACCAGCGTACAGGGCGGAAGGTGGGGAAATCCCCACCAGGGGTCCGGTGGCCGCCCGGATGGTCCGGGCGCCGGGGCGGTCCTAGCGTTCCGGGCATGACGACGAGCGTGCGCAAGGTCCCGGCCGCGGCCACCACGGAAACCGTGCCCGGCGGGACGGCTGACGGTGTGTGGGGCGGCGGGGCGCCACGAGACCGGTACCGGTACCGGTACCGGGGCCGGTACCGGGGCCGGTACCGGGCCCGGCCCCGGTACCGCAGCAGCCGCACGGCGCCCCGGGTGCTGCTGGCGGCCGGCGTGGTGCTGCTGCTGGCGGGCCTGGTGAGCGCCTGCGCCAAGGAGACCCATGCCATCGAGGACGAGCGGCGCGCCTTCTCCCTGGAGCACCTGGACACGGACGAGCCGCTGGTGATCGAGGCGCACAACAGCCGGGTGGAGCTGCTCACCGATCCGGCCCTGGACGGCGAGGTGGCGGTGGCCCGCTGGTTCCGTGCCGAGAAGGTGCAGGGCCGCACCGGCATCTCCTGGTCCATGACCGGCGACGGGCGGCTGGAGCTCAAGGCCGTCTGCAAGGGCATCATCACCACCTGCGACGCCCGGCACGTGGTGACCGTGCCGGAGGGCATCGCCGTGCGTGCCACCAGCAGCAACGGCTCGCTGGAGGCGGCCGGCTTCACCGACGGCCTGGAGCTGTCCACCAGCAACGGCGCGCTGACGGTGACCGGCTGCTCCGGGCCGCTGACCCTGGAGTCCGACAACGGCACCATCACCGCCGAGGGGGTGGACTCCGCCACGGTGCGGGCCAGCAGCCGCAACGGCGGTATCGCACTGTCGCTGTCCGGCGCCCCGG
This sequence comes from Streptomyces sp. YIM 98790, assembly GCF_011421595.1. Lineage (GTDB taxonomy): Bacteria > Actinomycetota > Actinomycetes > Streptomycetales > Streptomycetaceae > Streptomyces. Next base: position 3,753 of record NZ_WTLH01000177.1, read on the forward strand.
CGGTGGTGGAGACGGATTCGGTGAACGGCGACACGGTCATCGAGGTGCCCGGCGAGGCCCGCTACGACGTACGGGCGCACGCGAGGAACGGCGACGAGCAGGTGTCCGTGGAGCGCGGCGGCGAGGAGCATGTGATCACCGCGGAGAGCACCAACGGCGGCATCACCGTGCGTCCTCGCCCCTGAGCCGTCCCCGCCTTCCCGGTTCCCTCCGTCCCGGTTCCCGACGGCTCCGTGCCCGGTCCCGGGAACGGGTGGAACAATGGGAGACCGGCTCCAGGGCACGGGCGTCCCGGTGATCCCGGTTCCCGTCCCCGAGTCCGGGGCTTCTCAGGCACGGCGGCGGGAAGAGGGAGTACGTGACGCAGACGGCGCAGAGCGCGCGGGCGGCGCGCAGCACCACCGCCCCGGAGCACGGCCACCGGGGCGGCCCGGCCCGGCGACTGGCCACGGCAGTGCTGCCGCCCCTGCCGCTGCTGGCGGCCGTCGCGCTCGTCCTGCCCGGGGCCTTCACCGGCGGCGGCACCCGGCGCTGGGGCCGCGGCCGGGTGGAGGATCTGCGCTCCCTGGCCCAGGGCGCCAAGCATGCCGCGGCCGAGGCCTTCTACCAGCTCGACACCGCCCAGCGCGAGGTGCGGATCTCCATCGAGACCCTCACCGCCGCCGACGACTCCCCGCAGGGCGCCCGCGCCGTGGCCGAGTTCTCCGCGCTGGGCGAGCGCATCGACCAGGTCTCGCACCGCTACATCACCACCGTCGACGCGCACGACCTGGACAGCCCGCAGCTCGACGCGGCCACCGCCGGCCGGGCCCAGCAGGAGCTGAGCCAGGTCCGGGAGGAGATGGAGCGCGCCCGCGGCGACCTGGAGCGCTTCGCGTCCGGGCTGGCCCCGCTGCTCCAGCGGGCCGAGCAGCAACTGGCCCGGCTGACCCCGGCGGTGGAGCAGGCCAGAAAGTCCCTGCTGGCCGCCACCCAGGCACTGGACGCGGCGCGCGACGCCGGCCTGGCCGCGGACGAGCTGGCGGCCTCGCTGGCCGCGCTCGGTCCCGAGCTGCGGATGCTGAACGAGGGCGCCGCCCGGCACGGTGTCCGGGACACGCTGCACCGCGCGGAGCAGCTGCACCGGCAGGCCGGGGCGATCCGCGCGGAGGCGGCCGAACTGCCGCGCCGGGCGGGTGAGATCGACCGTCGGCTGACCTCGCTGCGCACCCGCGCGGAGGCCATTTCCACCCGGGCCGGCCAGGTGGAACCGGTGCTGAGCGAACTGCGCCGCCGGTTCAGCGCGGCCTGCTGGCAGGATCTCCAGCGGGTGCCGGAACAGGCCGCCGAGTCGGTGCGGCGGGCGCAGGACACGCTGCGCGAGGCCCAGCGGGCCCGGGACACGCAGCGCTGGCCGGACGCCCAGGCCCGGATCGCCACCGTGCAGGAGCTGCTGGCCCGCACCGACGAGCTGGTGGACATGGCCGGGGAGCGGCTGCGCAGGCTGAACGAGGTGTCCTTCGACCCGCAGAACGAGATCGAGCGCACCCGCTTCGCGGTGCGGGACGCGCAGCGGCTGGCCATGACCGGGCGCAGCGTGCCCGACCCCCGGCACGCCCAGCCGCTCGACGGCGCGGTGGAGCGGCTCGACGCCGCGATCGCCGCCCTGGAGCGCGGCGGGCGGAATCCGGACTACTGGCGCTTCCTGTGCGAGACCCAGGCCGTGCGGGACATCGCCGCCCGGGTCGTCGAGGACATCCGGGCGACCCCCCGCTAGGCCCGCCGCCGCGGGCGCTGCCGGGCCGGGGCCGGGCCCGGGTTAGGCTTCCGGCATGCCGCGTTATGAGTTCCGCTGCCGCCAGTGCGATGCGCAGTTCGAGGTGAGCCGGCCGATGGCCGCGTCGGGGGATCCGGCGGTGTGCCCGCAGGGGCACCAGGACACGGTGAAGCTGCTGTCCACGGTCGCCGTGGCGCGGGGCGGGGGCGGCGGTGCCCCGGCGCCGGCCGCGTCCTCCGGCGGCGGGGGCGGTGGCGGGGGCTGCTGCGGGGGCGGCTGCTGCGCGGGCTGAACCGGCCGGCCGGTCCCTCCCGGCCGCGGCGTTATGCGAGGTGCGGGTGGGGAACCCGGGCGGTCGTAGCCATCCCGGCACGGCAGGAGGAGGCCCGGTATGTCCGTGTTCCTGGAGGGCGGCAACGAGCGCCGGCTGCCTCGGGGCGGTCTGCGCGGTCTGGCCCGGCAGGCCCGCCTGGACGAGCATCTCCCCGTCGACCACCGGCTGAGCCTGGTCTACCGCATCGGCGCCGGGCTGATCGGCGTGGTGCTGACCGTCTTCGGTGTGCTGGGGCTGGTGGACCGGATCGGGATCTTCGCGACCGAGGACGCGACCGTGCTCGGCCTGAACACCAACGGCGCGCTGAGCGTGCTGTCGATCTTCGTCGGGCTGGTGCTGCTGCTCGGCATGGTGCGCGGCGGCAACTTCGCCTCGAATCTCAACCTCGTCCTGGGCGTGCTGTTCGTGCTGAGCGGCTTCTTCCACCTGGCGGTGCTGGAGCGCGACGCGAACTTCCTGAACTTCCGGATGCAGAACGTGCTGTTCAGCTTCGCGGTCGGGCTGCTGCTGATGATCTTCGGCATGTACGGCCGGATCAGCGGGCATCTGCCGCACGACAATCCGTACTGGCAGGCCCGCCACCCCGACCGCTACGAGGAGGAGCAGCGGCAGCGGGCGCTGGCCGAGTCCCGGGACCGGGAGTTCATGAACGCCCGCCCGGCGTCGTCGGCGGCGTCGGCATCGTCGTCGGCGGAGCGGGAGCCGGAGCCGGCCTCGGGCCGGGGCGCCGCAGCCGGATCCGGTGCAGGAAGGCGCGCAGGATTTCTTCGCCGCAGAGGACACCGGACGTCGTCAGACCGGTGACCCGCGGGGCGGTCCAGCCGCTGAGCGCCAGCTCGCCGTGGCCGGGGCGCCAGCCGTGGTCGGCGGCCAGCAGCAGGTCCGCGTCCAGGTGGGAGTCGCCCGCGGCCAGGATCTCCCCGGCCCCGGCGCGCCGGGCCACCTCGGCCACGGCGGCGCTCTTGGTCAGCGGACGCGGCACCGCGTACACCTTGCGGCCCTGCACGGAGACGGTCCAGCCGCGTTCCTCGGCCCAGCCGGCGAATTCCTTGGCCCAGGACTCGGGGAACCGGTCCCGCTCGACCACCAGGTAGACGAAGAGGTCCTCGGCGGTCCGCTCCTTGCGCACCCAGACCGGGTCGGCGGTGCGCCACATGCGTTCCCGCACCTCGGCCAGGGGCGCGCAGGACTCGGCCAGGGTCTGCTGGATCCGCCGGTGCCAGTCGTGGTCGGTCCGGCCGCGCACCAGCAGGTGGCCGCCGTTGGCGCAGATCGCGTACTCGGGCTCGGGCGCGGGCAGCCGGATGCGGCGGTACTGCTTGCGGGTGCGGGTGGTGACCGGGACGAAGAGCGCCTCCCGGGCGAGCTCGGCGAGCAGTCCGGCCGCGGTCTCGGTGACGAAGGACAGCGGGCGGCCCTCGTGCAGCTCCACGCACAGCAGGCGGGGCGCAGCGGAGTCCGGCATGTCCAGCATCAGCGCGCCCGGTGAATAGACCAGGGTGCGGTCCAGGTCACTGGCCACCATCACCACCGGCCGGGCGCCGGCGGCGGGGGTGTCCGTGCCGGGGGCGGCAGCGGCGGCGGGAGCGGGGGCGGGAGCGGGAGCGGGGGCGGGTTCGGTCGGGGTCACGTCACGGCCTTTCCGTCGGCGCCGGTGGCGCCCCGGGTGTAGTGCGGATGGATCAGTCCGATGCAGGAGTAGGGCAGGTCGTCGGCCTCCTCCAGGGGGACGCCGCGCTGCTCGGCGAGCAGCCGGATGTGGTCCAGGTCGGCGCCGGCGCCCCGGCGGACCACGATCCGCCACGGGACCCGGCGCAGCAGCACCCGGGTGGTCTCCCCCACCCCGGGCTTGACCAGGTTGACGCTGCCGATGCCGTACTCCTCGCTGATCCGCTCCACGGCCCGCCAGCCGGCCCAGGTGGGCGCCCGGTCCGGGGTGTCCGGCATGGCGCCGGGCACGGCGGACGGGAAGCGGGCGCACACCTCCTCGACGAAGCGCAGGGAGACGTCCGCGGGAGCGAGGTCGCGGTAGTACTTGGCGCCGTGGAAGTCGTCCGGGCCGATCAGGTCGTCGCGCAGCACGGTGCGCGAGACGAGCCCGGAGACGGTGGAGTTCAGGCAGGCGGAGGGGATGAGGAAGTCGTCCCGGGTGCCGAAGGTGGCCACGCAGCCGCCCGGGTCGGCCAGCACCGCCAGCTCCGGGCCGAAGCCGGGGAAGCCGCGCAGCGCGTCGGCGAGCTCCCGGGTGATGGCGCCCTTGCCGGTCCAGCCGTCCAGGAACACCACGTCGGCGGGGTCGTGGCGGGCGGCCAGCCAGCGCAGCGCGGTGGTGTCGATGCCGCGGCCCCGCACGATGGACACGGCGTAGTGCGGCAGGTCCAGGCCGTGCGCGTGGTGTGCCCAGCGGCGCATCAGCACCCCGACGGGGGTGCCGGCCCGGGCCAGCGAGACCAGCACCGGGCGCGGGGAGCGCTCGGCCAGCACGGTGTCGGTGACGGTGGCCACCGCCTGGGCCACCCGGGCGGCCGAGTCGGCCAGGGCACGCTCGAACAGCCGCTGGTACTCGGCGCTCGGCTGGTACTCGACGGGCAGCATCTCCGCGTAGTGCCGGCCGCCCTGGATGGCCTCCTCCTTCTCCTCGGTGGGGGTCTCCAGGCTGGTGACGGCGGACAGGTCCTTGAGCAGCCAGCCCACGTCCTCCGCCGGGTAGGAGGAGAACTCCGGGCCGCGCAGCGGGCGGGCGGTCACCGGGCGGTGGGTGGGGATCACGGCGTGCAGCACCCGGGGGGTGTGCGCGGCCAGCCGGTCCAGCAGGCCACCGGGGGCGTGCAGTGCGGGGGTGTCGCCGGCCGAGTCGGTGACGGCGACGATGGCGTCCCAGCGGCGTCCGGCGATGTTGTAGGCGTAGCGCGGGCCGGGGCCGTCCCCGGGGTCGTCGTGCGCGGGGAAGGTGAGGGCGCTGCGGATGGCGTAGCCGGGGTGGTCGACCGGCAGCACGGGCGAGCGGGTGGTGGAGGAGAAGTACACCCGGCACCCCTCGCCCGCCGGCGGCTCCGCGGCGCGCTGCTCCGCGCCCGTGCCCGTGCCGGAGCGGGGCGGCGGGACGTGCGGCACGCCGGCCGCCGCGGCGGCCCGTTCCTCCAGGGCGGCGGCGATGCGCAGCGGCGCGTACATCAGCTCCTCGCAGCCCAGCACCAGCACCCGGCGCGCCCCGCCCGGCAGGGCCGCGGCCAGCCGCTCCGCCATGCCGGGCAGGGCGGCCTCCAGGCGGGCGGCGTGGGCCGGGGTGAAGCCGTGCCGGCCGCCGTCCGGCAGCCCGTCCGGCCAGCCCAGCCCGACGGAGCGGATCTCGCCGCAGAGCGTGCCGGGGGTGACGGCGGCCGGGGGCTGCGGGGTGTGCTGGGGGGTGTGCTGCGGGGTGTGCTCGGCCAGCACCCGGCGGGCACGGTCCAGCACGTCATCGGGCAGGGTGACCCGGCCGCGGGCCAGGCAGACCACGTCCACCCGGGCGCCCAGGCCGGCGGCGTCCTTGTCCAGCGCGGCGGCATCGGCCGGTTCCCGCACATCGGTGAGGGCCACGATCACATAGCGTTCCCGCGGACGGAGACGGTGCAGCGCTGCGATGGTGTTGCGCAGCGTACGGCCGGTCGACAGTTCGTCGTCCACCAGCACCAGCGGGCCGTCCCGGTCCAGCAGGTGCGGGTCCTCGGGCAGCAGCAGGTGGGAGGTGTGATGGCTGTGCTCCTCCTCGAAGCCGCCGACCGGCTCCAGGCCCGGCACCGGGCGCCGGGTGGAGTGCAGGCAGGGCACGCCGCCGATGCCGTCGGCCACGCTGTGGCCCAGGCCGGTGGCGGTCTCGGCGTAGCCGAGCACCACGGCCGTGTCCGCCTCGGCGTCGCCCAGCAGGCGGCGCACCCGGGCGCCGAGCTCCCGGCCGGTGCCGTGCACCACGGCCGGGCTCTGCGGGACGTGCTTGCCCAGCACCAGGGAGACCAGGAGCTGGGCCCGCCTGCTGTTGTCCCGGATGGCCAGGCCGAGCAGTTCGTGCAGCCGCTCGCCGTGCAGTTCGAGGCCCAGCCGCCGCGCGGCCCACTCCCCCGCCCAGACCGTCATTCCCGGGTCTCCTCCCTCGGCCGTCGACGTCAACTCGTCCGTCCTTCTCGGGTCCATGCGGCTCATGCGGCTCATGCGGTTCTCACGCTCTGGGCGGTGAGGAAGTCGACGAAGTCGACGCCTTCCCGGGCCACGCCGAAGACCTCGGCGCGCAGCAGGGTGCGCTGCGCCCAGGCCCGGTGCGGCTTCACCTCGTTCATCTTGTTGGTGTACGCGGAGCGCAGCACGCCGCCGCCGTCCGGGCCGGTGCCCAGGATGTCCCGGGCGTCGCTGTACTCCTCGTGGCTGACCACGGAGAGGGCGTGCACCACCGGCGTGTGGGAGGGGTGGATGCAGGTCTTGCCCAGCAGGCCGTTGGCGCGGTCGAGGGCGATCTCCTGCACCAGCCCGTCCAGGTCGCGCTGGATCAGCTGGTGGCGCAGGCGTTCCATGCCGCGATAGCTGAACGGGCTGGTGCGCAGCTGCGGTTTGAAGATGCGTTCCTGCGGGCGGAAGTACTCCCAGACCGGTCCGGTGACGGTGACGCCGGTGCCGTCCGCGCGGCCGAAGACGTTCACCACGTCGGCGATGACGGACGCGACCAGCTTGACGTCGTAGGCGGTCATGTCGGGGGTGCGGCGCAGGCCGTAGGCGGCGCAGAAGTCGGTGACGCCGATCCGCAGGGCCGGTATCCGGTCGCGGTACTTCTCCACCAGGCGGGCGGTGTCGGCCAGGGCCTGGGCACGGGTCTCCAGGTGCAGCAGCACCGGGGACTCCAGCACCGGCATGGCCAGCAGCCGCCGGCCGCACAGCACTTCGGCGGCGGTCAGGGCCTCCAGGAAGGCGGGGCCGGACCCGGCGGTGAACTTGGGCAGGACGTATCCGGCCAGCAGGGCGGTGGCGGGTCCGAGCCGGGTGGTGAGGTCGGTGATCTGCTCGGGAGTGCGGACCCGGACGAACAGCAGCGGCAGCGTGCCGGCGGGGACGTCGCGGTGCAGTTCGCCGAGCTGGCGCACCAGGTTGTCCTCACCGCCGGGGACGTCGGCGTCGCTGATGGAGTCCTCCAGGCACAGCACCATGGAAACCACTCCGGCGGCGGCCTGTTTCCGGATGTCGGAGGCCAGCCGGGTGCGGGTCGCGGGGGAGTACAGGGTGGCGCCGAGCGCCGTTCCGAGGGTACGGACATCGGAGTCCAGCCCGAACTCCGCAGGCTCGCGGTGGAACAGCGCTCCGCGTTCGGCGGACGTGAGCTGCCCGTAGTGCCGCATGCGACACCCCTTTTGGTCGGTGTTCCTGGTGATCAGTGGCGGAAGTCGGCCACGCGGGCCGGTGGGTGAGGTGGCCGGAACCGATCGATACGGGCCCGGCGCACATCGTACGGTCCGATGTGTTACGACAATGCTGCTTCAGGCCGCACGGCAGGCAGAATTTCGGTATGACGCGCGTACTTGGTGAAGGCTCCGTGCTGGCCCTCGGCACCCCGGTGCTGCGGGCGGAGGTGCACTGGTCCCCGCGCGGCGGCGGCGCCGGTGCCGGGGCCCGGCCCCGGCTCTCGGTGCTGCTGCTGGGGCCGGCGGGACGGGTCCGCGGTCCGGAGGATTTCGTCGGCGGGCCGCGCACGGAGCATCCCGGCGGGCAGGTGCGGCGGCTGCCGCCGCCGGACGGCGGCCCGCCGTTCGACGCCGCGCAGCTGGCGCTGGCCGGACTGGCGCCGGACGTGCACCGGCTGGTGCTGGCGGTGGACGCCGAGTCGGGGCTGCTGGCGTCGGCCGGGCCGCTGCGGCTGCTGCTGCGGGACGCGGCCGGTACCGAGGTGGGCGAACTGCCGCTGGCGGTGGTGTCGCCGCGCGACACCGCACTGGTCTGCGGCGAGGTGTCGCGGGGCGGCGGAGGGTGGAAGTTCCGGGCCACCCGCCGGGGCTTCCCGGGCGGTGCGGCGGAGCTGGCGGCGGCGTTCGGCGCGGTCCCGGGCGGCGGCACG
>NZ_WTLH01000178.1 GCF_011421595.1 Streptomyces sp. YIM 98790
GCGGCCGGGCCGCCGCCGCGGGCACGGGGCTCGGCGCGCGGCTCACCGCGGGACGGGGCGTCCGGCGGCGCCGCGCGGGAGGCGGACGGCGGCCTGTGCGGGTGCATCGTCTGGTTCCCCTCCTCGGGCCCGGCGCGCGGTGGTCCGTGCCGGGCCCGGGGAGAGCCTAGCCGGTGGCCAGCTCGCGGACGGCTGCGGCGAAGGCATCGCCGCGTTCGCTGTAGTCGGTGAACATGTCCATCGAGGCGCAGGCCGGGGCCAGCAGGACGGTGTCGCCGGGCTGGGCCAGCCGGGCGGCCTCCCGGACGGCCTCGGCCATCGCCCCAGTGTCGGTCCGGTCAAGGTCCGCCACCGGCACATCGGGGGCGTGTCGCGCCAGCGCCGCGGCGATCAGGTGGCGGTCCCTGCCGAGGAGCACGGCCGCGCGCAGCCGCCCGGCGGACTCCCGGACCAGGTCGTCGAAGACCGCGCCCTTGGCCAGGCCGCCGGCGATCCACACCACCGGGCGGCAGGCGGACAGCGAGGCCAGCGCGGCGTGGGTGTTGGTGGCCTTGGAGTCGTCCACATAGGTGACTCCGGCCACCTCGGCGACCCGGGTGATCCGGTGGGCGTCCGGGCGGAAGGTGCGCAGGCCCTCCCGGACCGCGGCCGGCTCCACGCCGTAGGCGCGGGCCAGCGCGGCGGCGGCCAGGGCGTTGGCGATGTTGTGCGGGGCGGCGGGCCGGACGTCGGAGACCGCGGCGAGTTCCTGGGCGGTGCGCTGCCGGTCCCGGACGAAGGCCCGGTCCACCAGCAGGTCCTCCACCACGCCGAGCTGGGAGGGGCCGGGGGTGCCCAGGGTGAAGCCGACGGCCCGGCAGCCCTCCGCCACGTCGGCGGCGCGGACCAGTTCCTCGGTGGCCGGGTCGGCTGCGTTGTACACGCAGGCGACCCGGTTGCCGTGGTAGATGCGGCCCTTGTCGGCGGCGTAGGCCGCCATGGAGCCGTGCCAGTCCAGATGGTCCGGGGCCAGGTTGAGCACCGCGGCGGAGTGCGGCCGCAGTCCGGGCGCCCAGTGGAGCTGGTAGCTGGAGAGCTCCACGGCCAGCACGTCGTACGCGGCTCCGGCCTCCTCGCCGGGGCCGCCGAGCACGACGTCGATGAGGGGGGTGCCGATGTTGCCGACGGCGGCGGTGCGCAGCCCGGCGGCCCGCAGGATCGAGGCCAGCATCCGGGTGGTGGTGGTCTTGCCGTTGGTGCCGGTGACCGCGAGCCACGGGGCCGGTTCGCCGCCCGGTCCCGGGCGGCGCAGCCGCCAGGCCACCTCCACGTCGCCGATGACCTCCGCCCCGGCCGCCGCGGCGGCGGCGAACAGCGGGCTGTCCGGCCGCCAGCCCGGCGAGGTGACCACCAGGCCGGTGCCGGCCGGCAGGGTGTCGCCGTCACCGAGGCGGGTGGCGATGCCCTCGGCGGCCAGTTGCCCGGCGCGTGCGCGCTGGGCCGGGCCGTCGCCGCCGTCCACCACGGTGACCTCGGCGCCCAGCCGGGCCAGGGCGCGGGCCGCGCTCAGGCCGCTGACGCCGATCCCGGCCACGGTGACGCGCTGCCCGGCGAACGCGGCGGCACCCTCGGCAGGACGGTTCGGGGAGTGGTTCAAAAGCCTGCCACCCAGCTTCCGTAGAAGATGCCGATGCCGACGATCACGCAGATGCCCTGGATGATCCAGAACCGGACCACCACCAGCACCTCGCTCCAGCCCTTCAGTTCGAAGTGGTGCTGCAGCGGGGCCATCTTGAACACCCGGCGGCCGGTCAGCCGGAAGGAGCCCACCTGGATGACCACCGACATGGTGATCAGCACGAACAGGCCGCCGAGCACGGCCAGCAGCAGTTCGGTGCGGGAGAGGATGGCCAGGCCGGCCAGTGCGCCGCCCAGGGCCAGGGAGCCGGTGTCGCCCATGAAGATCTTGGCCGGGGAGGTGTTCCACCACAGGAAGCCGAACGTGGCGCCCATCAGCGCGGCGGCCACGATGGCCAGGTCCAGCGGGTCGCGGACCTCGTAGCACAGGGCGCCGGCGGTGACCTCGTTGGCGCAGGTCTGGCCGTACTGCCAGACGCCGATGAAGACATAGGCGCCGAAGACCATCACCGAGGCGCCGGTGGCCAGGCCGTCCAGGCCGTCGGTGAGGTTCACGCCGTTGGACATGGCGAGGATCATGAACAGCGCCCACACCACGAACAGCACCGGGCCGATGGACCAGCCGAAGTCCTGCGTGAAGGAGAGCTGGGTGGAGGCCGGGGTCAGGCCCCGGGCGTCCTCGAAGTTGAGCGCGAGTATCGCAAAGGTCACGCCGACCACGAACTGGCCCAGCATCTTGGCCCGGGCCCGCAGGCCCAGGCTGCGCTGTTTGACGATCTTGATGTAGTCGTCCAGGAACCCGACCAGGCCCATGCCGGCGAAGAGGGCGAGCACCAGCAGACCGGACAGCGTGGGGCTGCTGCCGTTGATGATCTTGGTCACCGCATAGGCGATCAGGGTGGCCAGGATGAACGCGATGCCGCCCATGGTGGGGGTGCCGCGCTTGCTGTGGTGGTCCCGGGGGCCGTCGTCCCGGATGTACTGGCCGTAGCCCTTGCGGGCCAGGAGCTTGATCAGCAGCGGGGTGCCGACCAGGGTCAGGAACAGCGCGATGCTTCCGGAGAAGAGGATCTGCCTCATCGGGCGGCGACCCCGCCTTCGGCAGCCGCGGCCCCGCCGCCGGCCCCCCGGGTGAGCTCCAGGGCGACCTGTTCCAGGCCGGCCGCCCGGCTCGCCTTCACCAACACCACATCTCCCGGCCGCAGCTCAGCGCGCAGCAGGTCGACCGCCGCCGCAGCGTCGGACACGTGCACCGACTCCTCACCCCACGAACCCTCATTCCTGGCGCCCATGTCGATCCAGGCGGCGGTGCGGCCGCCCACCGACACGAGCTTGCTGACGTTGAGCCGGACGGCGAGGCGCCCGACCGCGTCGTGCTCGGCGAACGCCTCGTCCCCCAGTTCGGCCATCTCACCGAGCACCGCCCAGGTACGGCGGCCCTTGCCCATGGCGACCAGGGCGCGCAGGGCGGCCCGGACCGAGTCGGGGTTGGCGTTGTAGGCGTCATTGACGATCGTGACGCCGTCCGCTCGTTCGGTGACCTCCATGCGCCACCGGGAGAGCGAGCTCGCGGATGACAGTGCCTCGGCGATCGCTTCGGCGGACATGCCCAGTTCGTGGGCGACCGCCGCCGCGGCGAGCGCGTTCGACACGTGGTGCTCACCGTACAGGCGCATGGTCACACCGGTGCGCCCGGAGGGGGTGTTGAGGGTGAAGGAGGGGCGTCCGTCGTCGGTGAGGCGGACCTCCTCGGCCCGCACGGCGGCGTCGGGGGACTCGCCGAAGAGGACCACCCGGGCGGCGGTGCGGCCGGCCATGGCGCGCACCAGCGGGTCGTCCGCGTTGAGCACGGCGATGCCGCCCTGCGCCGCGGGCGGCAGGGACTCGACCAGTTCGCCCTTGGCGCGGGCGATGGCGTCCCGGCCGCCGAACTCGCCGATGTGCGCGGTGCCCACGTTGAGCACCACGCCGATCCGGGGCGGGGTGAGGGAGGTGAGGTAGCGGATGTGGCCGATGCCGCGGGCGCCCATCTCCAGCACCAGGTGACGGGTCCCCCGGTCGGCCCGGAGCGCGGTGAGCGGCAGCCCGATCTCGTTGTTGAAGGAGCCGGGCGGCCACACGGTCGGGCCGAGGCGCTCCAGGAGCTGGGCGATCAGGTCCTTGGTGCTGGTCTTGCCGGCCGAGCCGGTGAGCGCGACCACGGTGGTGCCGAGCTCCTCCACGGTGTGCCGGGCGAGGTCGCCGAGGGCCCGGGTGACGTCGTCCACCAGGATCGCGGGCACGCCGACGGGGCGGGTGGCGAGCACGGCCACCGCCCCGGCGGAGACGGCCTGGGCGGCGTAGTCGTGCCCGTCCGCGTGCTGACCGCGGAAGGCGACGAACAGCGAGCCGGGGGCGGCCTGCCGGGAGTCGGTGACCACCGGGCCGGTGATCAGCCGCTGCGCGGCGGCGGAGCCGCTCACGCGGCCGGCACCGCTGCCGTCGGGGGCCGCGGAGGAACCGTCCGGCGGGGCCGCTGCGGCCTCGGCTCCCGGCCCGTCGCCGGCGGCGGGCGGGGGTGGCTCGTGTTCCGGTATGCCGTGGAGCGTGCCCCGGACGATCGCGGCGAGCTCGGCGACGGAGAGTGGGATCATGCGCTGTCCTGGTCCATCCCGGGGGTGAGAGGGGCGGCTTGGGCTGCGGGGCCGGCGGCGGCATGTCCCGCCCGCTCGATCGCGGCGCGCAGCTCCAGACGGTCGTCGAAGGGCCGGATCACACCGGCGATGTCCTGGCCCAGCTCGTGGCCCTTGCCGGCCACCAGCACGGCATCGCCGGGCTCGGCGCGGGCGACCGCGGCGGCGATGGCCGCGGCGCGGTCCTCCTCCAGCAGCACGGTGCCGCGCTCGTGCGCGGGTACCTGCGCGGCTCCGGCCAGCATGGCGGCCAGGATCGCGAGCGGGTCCTCGGTCCGGGGGTTGTCGGAGGTGAGCACGGCGGTGTCGGCGAGCCGGGCGAGGGCGGCGCCCATGGCGGCGCGCTTGTGCGGGTCGCGGTCGCCGCCGCAGCCGAGCACCGCGTGCACCCGGCCGGTGGTGACCCGGCGCACGGCCTGCAGGACGGACTCCACGGCGTCCGGCTTGTGCGCGTAGTCCACCACGGCCAGGTACGGCTGGCCGGCGTCCACCCGCTCCAGGCGGCCGGGCACGCCGGGCACCGCGGCCACGCCGTCGGCTGCGGCCTGCGGGTCGGCGCCGGCCACGGCCAGCGCGGTGATCGCGGCCAGCGCGTTGGAGACGTTGAAGGAGCCCGGCAGCGGGACGGCGGCGCGCACCCGCACCCCGCCGGGGCCGGACACGGTGAAGGTGGAGCCGATCGGCCCGGAGTCCACGTCGTCGGCCCGCCAGTCGGCGTCCGGGTGGCCCTCGGCCGAGTAGGTGGTGACCGGGACGGCGGCCTCGGCGGCCAGCCGGCGGCCCCACGGGTCGTCGATGTTGACCACGCCGTGGCCGGACCGTTCCGGGGTGAACAGCTGCGCCTTGGCCCGGAAGTAGTCCTCCATGTCCGGATGGAAGTCCAGGTGCTCGGGGCTGAGGTTGGTGAAGACCGCGATGTCGAAGACGCAGCCGTCCACCCGGCCCAGCACCAGGGCGTGGCTGGACACCTCCATGGCCACGGCCGCCACCCCGCGCTGCCGCATCACGGCGAACAGCGCCTGGAGGTCGGTGGCCTCGGGGGTGGTGCGCTCGGACTTGATCCGGTCGTCGCCGATCCGCATCTCCACGGTGCCGATCAGCCCGGTGCGGGTGCCTTCCTTGACGAAGCGGCGCAGCCCGCCCTCGACCAGGTAGGCGGTGGTGGTCTTGCCGGAGGTGCCGGTGATGCCGATCTGCAGCAGGTCGCGGCCGGGCTCGCCGTAGATGCGGGCCGCCAGGTGTCCCATGCGGCGGCGGGGCTCCGCCACGGTGAGCACCGGCAGACCGGTGGCGGCGGCGCGCTCGGTGCCGGTCGGGTCGGTGAGCACGGCGGTGGCGCCGAGGGCGGCGGCCTGGGCGGCGAAGTCGGCGCCGTGGAAGCGGGCGCCGGGCAGCGCGGCGTACAGGTCGCCGGGGTGTACGGCGCGGGAGTCGTGGGTAATGCCGGTGACAGTGATCGCTCCGAAGTCCTCGTCGGCCCCGGCGGCCCCGTCGGCCGGGGCGGCGGCGCCGGCCAGGCGGGCGAGGACGGTCAGCGGCACGGGGACCGGCCGGTCGGGCCTGGGCAGGGCCGGGGAGCCCTGCGGGGTGGTGCCCGGGGGCGGGGCGCCCGGAGCCGCCTGCGGGTGGGTCTGGTCGTCGGCCGCCTGATCGGGCCGGTCGTCCGCGTGGTGCACGGCGGTGAGCGTACCCGCCGTGGCGGTGCCCGGGCGAAGCGAGGCGGGCCGTTCCGGGGCGGACGGGTGCTCTCCCCCGGTGGTGGTGATCACTGATCGTGCTCCCTGTGCGTATTGCTCAAAGGTTCTGCTCGGATCTCGTGCGCCGGGGCGGCGCGGTGCGGCCGGTGCGGCCGGTGTGGCCGGTGTGGCCGGTGTGGCCGGTGTGGCCGGTGAGACCAGTGTGATCGATGTGTGCCGGAGTGCTACTCCTCGGGATCGTTCTCCCTGCGCGGGGCGTCGCCGTCCGCGGCCTGCCCCGGGTCCCCGGCATCCGGGGTGCCGGGGGTGTCCGCGGCCGAGTCCTCGGGCTCGAAGGTGGCGGGCAGGGCCTGCGGCTCGGCGCCGGTGGGTGCCACCCGCAACGACTTCAGCGAGAACTCCATGACCTCCTTGAAGACCGGCCCGCACACCTGGCTGCCGCTGTGCGAGTCCCGGGTCGGGTTCTGCACCGCGCAGTAGACGGTGATCCGCGGGTCGTCCGCGGGCGCGAAGCCGGCGAAGGAGGCGGTGTAGCCGTGGTAGCGGCCGGTCTCCGGGTCGACCCGGTTGGAGGTGCCGGTCTTGCCCGCCACCCGGTAGCCGTCGATCCTGGCGATCTTGCCGGTGCCCAGTTCGTCGTCGGCCACCACCGTCTCCAGCATGGCGGTGAGTTCCTCGGCGGTGCCCTTGCTGATCACCCGGTCCGGCTCCGGCCGGGGCCAGGGCTCGTAGCGGCCGTCCGCCCCGGTGGTGCCCCGGATCAGGGTGGGGGCGATGCGCATCCCGCCGTTGGCCACGGTGGAGTAGACCGAGGCGGCCTGCACGGCGTTGAGCGACAGGCCCTGGCCGAAGGCCACGGTGTACTGCTGGGAGGCGTTCCAGTCCTCCGGGTCGGCCAGGATGCCCCGGGTCTCGCCCGGGAAACCCAGGCCGGTCGGCCGGCCGATGCCGAAGGCGGTCAGGTACGAGTGCAGCACCTCGTTGGCCTCCGCCTGGGTGTCGCCCAGCCGTTCGACGGCCAGGATGGTGCCGATGTTGCTGGACCGGGCCAGCACGCCGGCCAGGGTGAGGTGGAGCGTCTCGTGGTCCCGGTCGTCGGCAAAGGCGCGGTCGGCGCGCGGCAGCCGGTTGGGCACGGTGACATGCGTGCCGCTGCTCGCCACGCCCTCCTGGAGCACGGCCGCCATGGAGATCACCTTGCTGGTGGAGCCGGGCTCGTAGGCGTCCTGGAGAGCGGGGTTGCCGAGCAGCGCGGGGTCGGTCCGGGCGTAGTCGTGGGGATCGAAACCCGGGGCGTTGGCCATGGCCAGGATCTCCCCGGTGCGCACGTCCTGCACGACCACGTAACCGCCGTCCGCGGCGGATTCCTCCACCTGGGCCTCGATGGCCCGCTGCGCGGCCCACTGGATGTCCCGGTCGAGGGTGAGCTCCATGTCGGTGCCGGGCACCGGCGGCTGCTCGTCACTGTCCGCGGTGGGGACCCGCCGCCCGCCGGACTGGGCGTAGCGGATGGCGCCGTCCTGCCCGGCGAGTTCCTTGTCGAACTGCGCTTCGAGGCCCGCCCCGCCACGGCCCTCGCCGTTGACGAAGCCGAGCACGCCGGCCGCCAGGTCGCCGCCGGGGTAGACACGCTTGGGGTTCCGCTCCCGGAAGACGCCGGTGAGCACCTGGTGGCCGGTGCCCGCGTCCTCGCGCTCGGCCAGGGCGCGGCGCAGGTCGGTGATCTGGCGCCAGGCCTGGGGGGTCTGCTGGCGGGCCAGCAGCACGTACTGCGAGTCGGGCGTGGCCAGCAGGCCGGCCAGTTCCTCCTCGTCCTCGCCGAGGATCGGGGCGAGCAGGGCGGCGGCCTGTTCCGGGGCGTCGTCCACACCGGTGATGTCCCGGGTGAAGAGGGTGGGGTCGGCGATGATGTCGTAGGCGTCGACCGTGGTGGCCAGGGCGGTGCCGTTGCGGTCGGTGATGTCCCCGCGCTGCGCGGCGAGCGGCACGGTGACATAGCGGTTGGAGGAGGCGTGCTCGGTGTAGGCGGCGGCGTCCACCACCTGGACCTGGACCAGCCGGGCGGCGAAGACCAGCATGACCAGGGTCAGGGCGAGGCTCACCAGGCGCAGCCGGGGGCGGGGGCTGCCCAGGCGGAGGTCGTCGGGGCGGCGCCGCCGGGGGGCCGGGGCGCGGGACGGTGCTCTGCTCATCCGCCGCCTCCCGGCCCGGTGCCGCCGGTGCCGTCCCCGGCGCCGTCCGCCTGCTGCTCCTGCCGCGTCTCCTCCGGCTGCTCCGGCTCCCCTGCCTGCTCCGCCTGCCCGGTCTCCTCCGGTGGGGTGCCGTCCCGGCCGGAGGGCTCCTCCGCCGGCGTCTCCCCGGTCTCCTGGCCCTGTCCGGCCTGCCCGGTCTCCTCCTCCGGTTCTTCTTCCGGTTCTTCTTCCGGTTCTTCTTCCGGCTCCGGCTCCGGCGGGGCGGGCACCGGCCCGGCGGAGCCGAGTACCCGGCCCTGCGCGTCCAGGAAGACCGGCGGGCCGCCGGGCACCAGGCCCAGCTCGCGGGCCCGCTCGGCGAGCGCGTCCGGGGCGGAGTAGGCGTCCACCTCGGCCTGCAGGGCCTGCTCCTCTCCGGCCAGTTCCTCGGTCTGGCGGCGCAACTCGGCCTGTTCGAAGGAGCCCTGGTTGAGAGCGGCGTTGAGCAGCAGCAGGCCCAGCATGCCGGCGCCCAGCAGCACCACGATCAGCAGCACGAAGGGGGTGCGGGCGGCGCTGGAGGAGCCCCTGGGCACCAGGCCGGCCAGCCGGGCGAGCCGCTGTGCCGGTACGTCCCTCTCCCCGTTCACATCCCCGCTCACATCCCCGCTCACAGGGCCTCCCGGATGCGTTCGGCGGCCCGCAGCCGGGCCGGGGCGGCCCGCCGGTTGGCCGCCACCTCTTCCTCGTCCGGCAGCTCGGCTCCCCTGGTCAGCAGCTTCAGACGGGGCTGGTACTGCTCGGGCACCACCGGAAGGCCGGGCGGCGCGGTGCTGGTCGCGCCGGCCGTCAGCACCCGCTTGACCAGCCGGTCCTCCAGGGAGTGGTAGGAGAGCACCACGATCCGGCCGCCCACCGCGAGAGCGGCCACCGCGTCCGGCACGGCCCGCTCCAGGATGTCCAGCTCGCCGTTGACCTCGATGCGCAGCGCCTGGAAGGTGCGCTTCGCCGGATTTCCTCCGGTGCGCATGGCCGCCTGGGGCAGCGCCTCCCGGATGAGCTCGACCAGCCGGCCGCTGGTGCGGATCGGCTCCCGCCCCCGCTCCCGCACCACCTGCTCCACGATCCGGCGGGCATGCCGCTCCTCGCCGTACTCGCGCAGCACGCGGACCAGCTCGCCGGGCGGATAGGTGTTGAGCACCTCGGCGGCGCTGAGGCCGTGGGAGGGATCCATGCGCATGTCCAGCGGGGCGTCCCGGGAGTAGGCGAAGCCGCGCTCGTCCTCGTCGAGCTGCATGGAGGAGACCCCGAGGTCGAACAGGATCCCGGCCACCCGGGGAGTGCCGAGCCGGTCCAGCACCGCAGGAAGCTCGTCGTAGACCGCGTGCACCAGGTCGGCGCGCGGGCCGTACGGGGCCAGCCGCCGCCCGGCCAGCTCCAGCGCGGCCGGGTCCCGGTCCAGGCCGATCAGCCGGACCCCGGGGAAGGCGGCCAGCAGCGCGGCGGCATGCCCGCCCAGGCCCAGGGTGCAGTCGACCACGACCGCGCCGGGCACACGGAGGGCGGGCCCCAGCAGATCCAGGCAGCGCTGGAGCATGACGGGCTGGTGCCGGGCTTCCGCCGGCCGGTCGTTGCTGGTGGTCATGCGCCTTCCGAAGGAGCCTGCGGAGTCCTGGCGGGAGCGCGGCGGCCCGGCGGGGATGCCGGCCGGGGGCCGCGGGAGGCCGGGACGGGCCGCGGGGGTCGCGGTCGCACGCTTCCGGCTGCGCGCCACATTAGTCCACCTGCCTGCCCGGTCAATCACTGCGGTTGGCCGCGCGGCGGTGTTTCTCCCGCCCGGCGCACCCGCCGCGGTGCCCGGTCTCACAGCGCCGCGTCATGCGTCGGCAGAGGTCCCCATGGGGGGCGGCCGCCATCCGCGCTACGGTCGTGCCATGTCTCCTACGGTCATTGATGAGCTGGTCAGAGCGAACAACGAGTACGCCGAGAGCTTCCGGGACCCGGGAATGGACGCCCGGCCGGTGCGCAAGGTGGCCGTCGTCGCCTGCATGGACGCCCGGATCGACCTGCACGCGGCCCTGGGTCTGGAACTGGGCGACTGCCACACGATCCGCAACGCGGGCGGCGTGATCACCGACGACGTCATCCGCTCGCTGACCATCAGTCAGCGTGCACTCGGCACGGAATCCGTGGTGCTGATCCACCACACCGGCTGCGGCCTGCAGGTGCTCACCGAGGACTTCCGCACCGAACTGGAGCGCGAGGTCGGCCAGAAGCCCAGCTGGTCGGTGGAGTCGTTCACGGACGTGGACCAGGATGTCCGGCAGTCGATGGCACGGGTGCGCACTTCTCCCTTCCTCCTGCACACTGAAGATGTACGGGGGTTCGTCTTCGACGTGACCACCGGCCTCCTGCGCGAGGTCGACGGGTCGGAGGCTCCGCGCGACGCGGGAACGTGACGCGGGACCGCAATTGTGTGAAGAATGCCTGCTGAAAGGCATCCGTTCCGGCCGTCGGACGGCCGGAGACCCCGCTCCGGTGCCGGCGGCACCGGAGCGGGGTACGGGGGTGTCCAGGCCGGGGTCCTGACCGACCATTCGGCCCGGACCGGACATAACGGGCCGAGGAGGGCCGGGTGACGACCTATGAGGAACACGTCAGGCTCAACGAGCTGAGCGGCACCATCGACCAGGTGCGCCGTTCGATCGAGAGCGTGATCGAGGGCAAGCCGGAGGTCGTCCGGCTGTCCCTGACCGTGCTGCTGGCCGAGGGACACCTGCTGCTGGAGGACGTGCCCGGCGTGGGCAAGACCATGCTGGCCAAGGCGCTGGCCCGGTCCGTCGACTGCTCGGTGCGGCGTATCCAGTTCACCCCCGACCTGCTGCCCTCGGACATCACCGGGGTCAGCGTCTTCGACCAGCAGCACAAGGACTTCGAGTTCAAGCCCGGCGCGGTCTTCGCACAGATCGTGATCGGCGACGAGATCAACCGCGCCTCGCCCAAGACCCAGTCCGCGCTGCTGGAGGCGATGGAGGAGCGGCAGGTCACGGCAGACGGCCAGACCTACGCCCTGCCCGAGCCGTTCATGGTGATCGCCACCCAGAACCCGGTGGAGATGGAGGGCACCTACCCCCTGCCCGAGGCACAGCGGGACCGGTTCATGGCCCGCGTCTCCGTCGGCTACCCCAGCCCGGAGGCCGAGCTGCGGATGCTGGAGTCGCACGGCGCGGCATCCCCGCTGGAGGTTCTGGAGCCCGCCGCCCAGGCTCCGGACGTGGTGAAACTCATCCAGGCGGTGCGCGAGGTGCACGTCTCCGAACCGGTGCGGCGCTACGCCCTGGACCTGGTGACCGCCACCCGCCAGCACCCGGGGCTGCGGCTGGGCGCCTCGCCGCGCGCCACGCTCCAGCTCCTGCGGGCCGCACGGGCGTCGGCCATGCTCAGCAGCCGCGAGTACGTGCTGCCGGACGACATCCAGCACCTGGCCGGGCCGGTGCTCGCGCACCGGCTGCTGCCCACCGCCCAGGCGCAGCTCAACCGGCAGACGGCCGAGGAGTTCGTCGCCGAGATCGTGCAGCGGACCCCGGTGCCCGGCGCCTACCAGCCGCAGTACGGCCGGCCGCACCGGGGCTTCTGATGTCCCGCGGCCACCGCACCGCCGCCGTCCCGCGGGTACCGCCGGTGCCCCCGGTGCCGCCGGCCCCGGCGGGCCCGGGCGGCGCTCCGGGAGCCGTACCCGGTGCCGGGCCCGGCGC
>NZ_WTLH01000179.1 GCF_011421595.1 Streptomyces sp. YIM 98790
CCGCCTCCGTGCCGGCGCCGCGCCGGCGCCGCGCCGGTGCCCGCGGCCTGCTGCGCCCTGCTCCTGCACGTCGGCGAGCAGGCCGCACGAGACCGTCCTCACCGCCGTCGCCCCGGGCTCGGACGCCCCGTGCGCCCCGCGCCGACGGCCCCGGACGGTTCCGGGCCGGTGGCGTCGGGCCGCGGTCACATCAGGGCGGCGGTGCGGTCGCGGTAGTCGCGGACCGGCGTGGCGTCACGGTACGGGTCGAGGCGGCGTTCGAAATCCTGGACGTATTCGTGGGCGCGCACCGAGCGCATGTCGGCGGCCTGCTGGGCGGCCTCCGATCCCAGGGTGCAGGCCTGGTCAAGATCGCCCAGCCCCAGCCGGGCGGTGGCCAGCACGATCCGGCAGAACAGCCGGCTGCGGGCGAACGCCGGGGCACGCAGCTGGAGCGACCGCTCGGCGTACCGGGCGGCCGTCCGCCACTGCTGGAGATCCCGGTGGCAGTGGCCGAACTCGTCGGCCAGCTGCGCCTNGCACGATCCGGCAGAACAGCCGGCTGCGGGCGAACGCCGGGGCACGCAGCTGGAGCGACCGCTCGGCGTACCGGGCGGCCGTCCGCCACTGCTGGAGATCCCGGTGGCAGTGGCCGAACTCGTCGGCCAGCTGCGCCTCGTCGAAGAACCGGGCCCAGGCCGGGACCTCGTCCCCCGGCCGGACCGCCTCCAGGGCGCGCTCGGCCCGGGCGAGGGCGGCGGCGCAGGCCCGCGCCTCGCCCTGCACGCCGTGCCCGCGGGCCTCGGCGGCGTGCAGCAGGGCCTGGACCGCGGACGGCGCGCTGCTGGCCACGCCCTGCTGCGCCACCCGGGCGAGCTGCACCGCCTCCCGGCCGTGTCCCAGGTACACCGCCTGGCGGCTCATGGACACCAGCACATAGGCGCCGAAGATCCGGTCCCCGGCGGCCTGCGACAGCCTCAGCGCCTGCACGAAGTAGCGCTGCGCCAGCCCGTGCGCGGCGATGTCGAAGGCCGTCCACCCGGCCAGCCGGGTCAGGTCGGCGGCGGCGGCGAACAGCCGGCGGCCGATCTGCTCGCTGTAGGTGCCGCGCAGCATCGGCTCCAGCTCGTGCTCCAGGTAGCGGACCATGGCCTGCCGGGCGTGCCCGCCGCCGTAGGCCTGGTCGAGGTTGCGGAAGAGCTCGGCCACCGAGCGGAGCGCGGCGATGTCGCCGGCCGTGACCCGCTGGCCCGGGCCGCGCTCCACCCGCTCGACGGGCGAGGGCGGGCGGCGCGGCACGGCGCCGGGCGGCAGCGGGCCGCGCAGTCCGGCGGGGCCGCCGCCGGCGACCGAGCCGGGCCCGCGGTTCTGCTCCGGCACCCGGGGCATGCCGGGGCGCAGGCCGGGCGGGCGGCCGGGCACCTCCGGCCCGGAGTGCCCGCCCGGCCCGGCGTGCCCGCCCGGCCCGGGGCGCTCGCCGGGCTCGCCGCGGCCGACCCGCTCGTCCGGGCGGCCGATCAGCCAGTCGCGGCTGGGCACCACCAGCCCGGCCGGGGTGAAGGCGATCTTGCGCAGCTCGGCGTAGCTGCCGGTGTCCTTGCGCCACAGGCCGGTGACGATGTCGACGGCCTCGGCGGGCGTGGCGGCGAACTCCAGCCCGGCGTAGACCGGGGCGCACGCCTCCAGGCCCAGGTCCTGCGCGGTCAAGCGGCGGCCGAGCCGCCGGGTGAAGACTTCGGCGATGAGCGCGGGCGTGGCGCCGCGCGGTCGCTGCCCGCGCAGCCAGCGGGTCACGGATGTCTTGTCGTACCGGAGATCGAGCCCGTGTTCCAGGCCAAGCTGATCGACCCGTCTCGCCAGTCCGGCGTGCGAGAAGCCGGCCTCCGCGATCAGCGCGGCGAGCTGCCGGTTGGGGTTCCGTCGGGGGGACTTCGAGGAGGCCGGGCCTCCAGGTCGTTCCGTGGACATCAGCTATGGGGTCTCCTGCCGAAAGGCTGTGCGGCACCGGCGCGCCCTGCTGGAACGGCGGTGGAACGGCGTGAATGTAACGGTCCTGGCGGGATTCCTCGCCTTCTGGAGCTGGGATTCATCCATACGTGTGAGCATCGGCCCCGGTGCGGGGCCTGCGGTGGTCCGCCGTACAGTGGACGGGACGGTGAGATCGGAGAACCGGCCGGTGTCGCACGCCCGTGCGGAGCACGGCCGTGGCGCCGGGCGGACGGAGCGAACCCGGAGGGATCTCCATGGGGACGGTGACGGGGCCGGCACAAGGGCCGGGGACGGCATCCGGGACGGCGTCCGGGACACCCCGGGCGGCAGCGGCGCCCGCGGCACCGGAGCCGGGGCCCGGGCCGGAGTTCGTCCGTCTCGGTTTCGGCGCGGAGGCCGTCGACTACCACCGGGCCTGGGAGGAGCAGCGCCGGGTGCACGCGGCCCGCTTCGCCGACGAGGTCCCCGACACCGTGCTGCTGCTGGAGCACCGCGCGGTGTACACCGCGGGGCGCCGCACGCTGCCCGGCGAGCGTCCGCTGGACGGCACCCCGGTGGTGGACGTGGACCGCGGCGGCAAGATCACCTGGCACGGCCCCGGGCAGCTGGTCGGCTATCCGATCCTGAAGCTGCCGCGCCCGGTGGATGTGGTGGCCCATGTGCGGCGGCTGGAGGAGGCCCTGATCCGGGTGTGCGCCGAGCTGGGTCTGGAGACCACCCGGGTGGAGGGCCGCAGCGGGGTGTGGGTGCTGGGCGAGTCGCTGCCCGGGCGCGCCCCGTCCGGCGCGCCGGGCACGGCCGGGCTGGCGCTGGACCTCGGCCCGTATCCGTCCGGGGCCGGCCCGGGGGCGGAGGACGACGAGGAGTACGACCCGCGGCTGCGCGGCCCGGAGTACGCGCCGTCCAACGCGGGCCAGCGCGGCGAGGACCGCAAGCTGGCGGCGATCGGCATCCGGGTGGCCAAGGGCGTCACCATGCACGGCTTCGCGCTGAACTGCAATCCGGACAACACCTCCTTCGACCGGATCGTGCCGTGCGGCATCCGGGACGCGGGGGTCACCTCGCTCTCCGCCGAGCTGGGCCGCGAGGTCACCGTGCGGGAGGTGCTGCCGCTGGTGGAGAAGCATCTGTCCGAGGTGCTGGCCGAGCAGCGCCCGCGGGCCCGGGCGACCGGACGCCCGGAGCAGGCAAAGGCGTAGAGCGACGCCGGAATCCGAGCGCGAGGGGCCCGGTTGTCCGGTGTAGTCAAGGCGTACGCTGGTGTTCGCCGAGGAATCGAAAGCACAGGGAGCCGGACGTGTCCGCTGTCGCACCCGACGGTCGCAAGATGCTGCGTCTTGAGGTCCGGAACAGCCAGACCCCGATCGAGCGCAAGCCCGAATGGATCAAGACCCGGGCGAAGATGGGCCCCGAGTACACCGAGCTGCGCGGGCTGGTGAAGCGCGAGGGGCTGCACACCGTCTGCCAGGAGGCGGGCTGTCCCAACATCTTCGAGTGCTGGGAGGACCGCGAGGCCACCTTCCTGATCGGCGGCGAGCAGTGCACCCGCCGCTGCGACTTCTGCCAGATCGACACCGGCAGGCCGGCCGAGCTCGACCGCGACGAGCCGCGCCGGGTGGCCGACTCGGTGCGCCAGATGGGCCTGAAGTACGCCACCGTGACCGGTGTGGCGCGGGACGACCTGGAGGACGGCGGCGCCTGGCTGTACGCCGAGACCGTGCGGCAGATCCACGCGGCGATGCCGGAAACCGGCGTCGAGCTGCTGATCCCCGACTTCAACGCGGTGCCCGCCCAGCTCGCCGAGGTGTTCTCCTCCCGTCCGGAGGTACTCGCGCACAATGTGGAGACCGTGCCGCGGATCTTCAAGCGGATCCGTCCGGCGTTCCGCTACGAGCGGTCGCTCGAGGTGATCACCCGGGCCCGGGAGGCGGGCCTGGTCACCAAGTCGAATCTGATCCTCGGGCTGGGCGAGACCCGTGAGGAGATCTCGCAGGCGCTGCGCGATCTGCACGGGGCCGGCTGCGAGCTGCTCACCATCACCCAGTACCTGCGGCCCTCGGTGCGCCACCACCCGGTGGAGCGCTGGGTGAAGCCGGAGGAATTCGTGGAGCTGAAGGCGGAGGCCGAGGAGACCGGCTTCGCCGGGGTCATGTCGGGACCGCTGGTGCGTTCCTCCTACCGCGCCGGGCGGCTGTACCGTCAGGCGATCGAGAAGCGGGACGCCGCCTCCGCGGCCTGAGGACGGGGGGTGCCCCGTATCCTTGTTCCCGTAACTCACCGGAAAGAGGACTGATGGCGAGGAAAGAGAAGCAGCAGGCGGCCGACTCCGAGAACCCGGGGCGTCTGAAGCAGATCAAGCTGACCTACCGGATGGCCAAGCGGGCCGACCGCAGGCTCGGCTGGATTCTGCTGGCGGTGGCGCTGCTCAGCTTCGGCATCGTCCTGGCCATCGGTTTCCTCATCGGGCACCCCGTCTACCTGGGCATTCTGGGTGTGCTGATCGCGCTGCTGGTGACCACCGTGGTGTTCGGCCGGCGGGCCGAGCGGGCGGCGTTCCAGCAGATGGAGGGCCAGCCGGGGGCCGCGGCCGCGGTGCTGGAGAACATGCGGCGCGGCTTCGTCACCACCCCGGCGGTGGCCATCAACCGCCAGCAGGACGTGGTGCACCGCACGGTCGGAAAGTGCGGCATCGTGCTGGTCGGCGAGGGCAACCCGAACCGGGTGAGGGGCCTGCTGACGGCGGAGAAGCGGCGCATGGCCCGGGCCGTGCAGGAGGTCCCGGTGCACGAGCTGGTGGTGGGCACCGGCGAGGGCCAGGTGCCGCTGCCCAAGCTGCGCTCCCGGGTGCTGAAGCTGCCGCGGGTGCTGCCCGGCTACCGGGTGACCGAGGTGAACGACCGGCTGCGGGCGCTGGGCGACCTGATGTCGAAGATGCCGGTCCCCAAGGGTCCGCTCCCCAAGGGCATGAAGCTGCCCAAGGGCCAGATCCGCCGCTGACCCGGCCGGCGGCTCCCCCGCCGCCATCCTCCCGCGCCCGGCGCGCCCGGCCCCCGCCCCGGTGGCCGGGCGCCGCCGTCCCCGGCTCGGACACGGCAGAACGCCCCGCCACGAACCGGAACGAGCGCCGGAACGAGCGCGGACCAGAGACGTGTGATGGTCTGCGGACACGCGGTATATGACCGTATACACGAGACACCCGGGATACCCGCGATACCCGCGGCACAGGACATCCACGCGACCCGGCGCGGCGGACGGGTGCCGGCCGGCGGTCAGATGCGGACCTGCACCGCGCCGGAGAGCCGGTCGTGCAGGCCGCGGCCGTCCCGGTCCCAGATCAGCGCGGGCACGGCGAGGGCCAGCAGCACCGAGCGCAGCGCGGCGCGCGGGAAGGTCAGCCGGGTGCCCTGCACCGAGATCACCCGCAGGCCGAGCAGCCGCTTGCCCGGGGTGGCGCCGACCGTGCCGACGGTGACCACGGCCAGCACCGTGAACACCAGCAGCGTCCAGTTGCCCAGCGAGGTGCGGTCGCCGGCGAGCAGGCCGTAGGCCACCAGGGTGCACATGGCCCAGTCCAGGCCGATCGCGGCCAGCCGGCGGCCGGGCGCGGCGATCGAGCCCGGGCCCTCGGCGGGCAGGCCGAGGCGGGCGCCCCGGTGGCCGAGGTCGGCGCCGAGCTGTTCGGCGCCCGCCCGGGGACCGGAGAGCCAGGTGCCGATCGCCTGCCGGGCGGCGGTGGGTTTGTCCGGCTTTTCCGCAGTCTGCTCGTCCACGGATCCACGGTAGCGCGGCGCCGGACGATCATCCCCGGCGCCCCCGGCCGGATGCCGGGAAATCGGGCGGGAACCGGCAGGGCGGACGTAACACCGCGGGAGGTCTGGTTAACATCGGCGAAACAGATGGGTCATGCCCGAGAAATGCCGGGTCCTTAGTGTCGGCCAGGCAGGCTGCTGTGTGCGGGCTGTTCCCGAGCTGCAAACGCCCCGTCGTCCAGGCGGGCTAGGAGGACACCGGATGTTCCAGAACGCCGACGAGATCAATCGGTACATTGCGGAGAACGACGTCAAGTTCATCGACGTCCGTTTCTGTGACCTGCCGGGCATCATGCAGCATGTCACGGTCCCGGTGGCGGCCTTCGACCCCGAGGGCCAGCTGATGTTCGACGGCTCCTCGATCCGCGGCTTCCAGGCCATCCACGAGTCCGACATGGCCCTCGTCCCGGACCTGGCCACCGCGCGCCTGGACCCGTTCCGCAAGGACGCCACGCTCAACATCAACTTCTTCATCCACGACCCGATCACGGGTGAGGCGTACAGCCGCGACCCGCGGAACATCGCCCGCAAGGCCGAGGCGTACCTGGCCTCCTCCGGCATCGCCGACACCGCCTACTTCGGCCCGGAGGCGGAGTTCTACGTCTTCGACGACGTGCGTTTCGAGACCAAGTCGAACGCGGGCTACTACTACATCGACTCCGAGGCGGGCGCCTGGAACACCGGCGCCATCGAGGAGGGCGGCAACCGCGGCTACAAGGTCCGCTACAAGGGCGGCTACTTCCCCGCCCCGCCGGTGGACCACTTCGCCGATCTGCGCGCCGAGATGACCCTGGAGCTGATCAAGGCCGGTCTGGAGGTCGAGCGCCAGCACCACGAGGTGGGCACCGCCGGCCAGGCCGAGATCAACTACAAGTTCAACACCCTGCTGGCCGCGGCCGACGACCTGATGCTGTTCAAGTACATCATCAAGAACGTCGCCTGGCGCAACGGCAAGACCGCCACCTTCATGCCCAAGCCGATCTTCGGCGACAACGGCTCCGGCATGCACGTCCACCAGTCGCTGTGGGCGGGCGGCCAGCCGCTGTTCTACGACGAGCAGGGCTACGCGGGGCTGTCGGACACCGCCCGCTACTACATCGGCGGCATCCTCCGGCACGCCCCCTCGCTGCTGGCCTTCACCAACCCGACGGTGAACTCCTACCACCGCCTGGTGCCGGGCTTCGAGGCCCCGGTGAACCTGGTCTACTCGCAGCGGAACCGCTCGGCGGCCATGCGCATCCCGATCACCGGCTCGAACCCGAAGGCCAAGCGCGTCGAGTTCCGCGCGCCGGACCCGTCCTCCAACCCGTACCTGGCCTTCTCGGCGCTGATGCTGGCCGGCCTGGACGGCATCAAGAACAAGATCGAGCCGCCGGAGCCGGTCGACAAGGACCTCTACGAGCTGGCCCCCGAGGAGCACGCCGGCATCCCGCAGGTGCCGACCTCGCTGCCGCAGGTGCTGGACTCCCTGGAGCAGGACCACGAGTTCCTGCTCGCGGGCGGCGTCTTCACCTCCGACCTGATCGAGACCTGGATCGACTTCAAGCGGGAGAAGGAGATCGCCCCGATGCAGCTCCGCCCCCACCCGCACGAGTTCGAGCTCTACTTCGACGTGTGACGGCCGGCGCGCCGGCTCCGGGGCGGGAGCGCGGGCGGCAGGCAGGGGTGTGCCCCCGGTACCTCAGGGTGCCGGGGGCACAGCCCTTTCCGGGGGACCGGGGGTGCAGAGCCAGTCGGCGAGGTGGAGGAGGCCGGGGGTGGAGGCGGGGGTGGGGGCGACGGTTTCGAGGAGGGCGGGGAAGCGTTCGGGGCGGAGCAGCAGCCGGCGGCGGTGGGGGCGGGTGCGGGCGGNGAAGCGTTCGGGGCGGAGCAGCAGCCGGCGGCGGTGGGGGCGGGTGCGGGCGGCGGCGAGCAGCCAGCCGGCCAGGGCGTGCCGGTCGCCGGGGTCGCGGCACAGGTCGGCGGTGTAGCGGTGCAGGGCGGTGTGCGGATCGCCGTGCACCAGGTGCGCGTCGCCGGGGGCGTCGGGGGGCAAGCCGGCCGGGGGGCGGGGCTCGGCGTAGAGCGCGCCCCGCTGGTCGGTCCAGTGGCCGTCCCGCTCCAGGGAGCCGGTGACGGCGGAGCGGAAGGCGCCGGCCGGCGGGGCGGGGCGGCCGGCCCGCAGCCGTCGGGCGAGTTCGGCGCGCTCCCCGGCCGGGCAGCGCAGATTGCGCAGCCGCCATTCGATGCGGTGGCTGAGCGCGGCGGCGGCGGCGCGGGCGCGGAGCCGGGGGGCGACCGGTTCGCGGAGCCAGGCGTCCAGGGTGGCGGCCAGGCCCTGCACCAGGCGGCTGCCGGTCTCGGTCAGCGGCGCCTCGGTGAGCAGGGTGCGCACCACCCGGCGGGTCTGCAGGCGGCGCAGGGCGAAGTGATAGGCGGCGGTGTCCCCGGGCGGCCGGGCGGCGGCGGGGCCGGTCCCGGTCATGCGGTCCCGCCAGAATCCGGTGACGCCGGTGAAGGCGTAGGCGCCGTGCAGCAGACCGGTGGCGTGCCGGGGGTCGGAGCGCCAGGGTGCGTAGTGGCGTTCCCCGAGATCGTCCCGGAGCAGGGCGAACAGGTGCAGCAGGGCGCCGAGTTTGCTGTGCTGGAACTCGTGCACCATGGTCTCGGCCAGGGTGAGGGCGTCGCCCGGCCGGGAGATCACCATGGAGCCGAAGGCGTCGCCGGTGGTGGCGCTGAGCAGGGCGGGCCGGCCGGCGGTGGTGCCGGCCAGGACCCGGCCCCAGGGGACGATCCGCCGGACATGCTCGGCGCGCAGGTGCCCGGGGCGGGTGCCCGGCGGGTGAAGAATCGTTACCGCATCGAAGAGCAGCCGCTGCCAGGCATCGGCCTCGGCGGCCGGCAGCCGGTCCGGTGCCACGGGCCGGTCCAGGTCCCGGTACGGGTCCAGGTCGTCGAGCCAGACCGAGGGCTGCTCGGCGCCGGGCCGGATGCGCAGGGCGCGCAGCGGCAGCCAGTGCGCGCTCTCCCGGCTGCTGAGCGGCTGCACGGTGACCGCGGACCGCCCGTCGTCCAGGGTGAGCCGGGCACCGCGCAGCCGGGCGCGGGCGGCGGTGTACCCGGCTCCGGGGCGGCCCGGACGCAGCCGGGCCAGCCCGAGGGTGGGCAGCGGCACGGCGC
The DNA here is from genome assembly GCF_011421595.1 of Streptomyces sp. YIM 98790. Taxonomy (GTDB): domain Bacteria; phylum Actinomycetota; class Actinomycetes; order Streptomycetales; family Streptomycetaceae; genus Streptomyces. The sequence goes on from NZ_WTLH01000179.1 coordinate 8,937, forward strand.
CGTCCCGGACCGGGACGGACAGCTCCGCGTCCAGGTCCGCACGGACCGCGGCCACCAGGGCCAGTGCGCACAGATGACCGGCGTCCACCCACAGCGGCGGCCCGTCGGAGGAGCCGTGCAGGCGGCGCAGCAGATGGGCGATCCAGCTTCCCGCCTGCGGGCTGAGCAGCAGGTCCTCCACGGCTTCCGGGCGGCGGACGGCGGCGTCCGAGACGAGTTGCCACGCCTGGCCGACGGAGCCGAGCCCGGCCAGCGGATCGGGGTGCTCCTCCAGCCGGTCCAGCAGTTCGCCGAGCAGGATCAGCCGCCGGGTGCGCTCGCCGCGGAGCAGGAAGCCGACCGCCTCCGGGGAGCCGCCGCCGGCGGCGAGTTCGTCGAACCAGGCGCGCGGCATGCGCAGCCGCCGCCCCTCCGCTGCACCGGGAGGGCCGGGCCGGCCGGTGGTGCCGAGTGTGTCGGTCCGGCCGTGCCGGCCGTCCGGTGCGGACATCGCGTGGGCCTCCCCCGGTCGCCGTGCCGCTGCTCCACCGCCCGAGCCGTGCCGCTCCCGGCCCGCTATTCGGCCCGCCCGGGGTTGGTGCCGCCCAGGGCGTTGCTCCGGGCCCGCCGGACCTCCTCCAGCAGCCGGGCGCTGCGCACCGAGGGCGGCAGCCGGCGCAAAGCGGCGATCTCCACCTCGGCCAGGTCGGCCAGATCGGATTCGACGTGGGGTGCGCCTGGCGCGGTCTCCACGGTCTGATCCCCCTTCGAGAGCGGCTCGGGGCCCGGCCATGACGAAGCGTCCGGCGGCAGGGCGTGCAGTCGGCGGGCGGTGCGGTGGTGTTCTCCGTGTCGTTCCATCATGACGAGCGACCGGCGGTCCGGGAACCCCGCCGATCACCGCCGGTCAGGGTCAGTGGACCGGCGGGCCGGCCGGGTGGCGGCGCGGCCCCGCGCAGTCGCGGACCGCCGCGGCCAGGGCGGCGGCCCGCTCCGGGTCCTCGTCCAGCAGGGTCATCGCGTCGTACAGCAGCCAGAGTTCGCCGCGCTGGCGCAGCACCCGGACGATGGAGAGCAGGTCGGTGCGCGGCACCCGGTGGCGGGGCATCCGCTCCACCGCGGCGGTGCGCAGTTCCGCGACCATGGCCTGCCGCTCGTCCGGATCGTAGACCAGGGGGTAGGCGAGCAGGGCGTGCAGCAGGGCGCCGACCGCTCCCGCTCCCGGGCCGGGACGGGGACCGGGATGGGGACCGGGGCCGGGGTGGGGTGCGGAGCCGGTGACGGGGCGCGGGGCGGGGACGGTCTCGCTGCGGCCGGGCCGGTGGAAACGGATCTCGGGACGCTGGCCGGCGGCCGCGGCCGCCCCCGGCGACGCGGCCATCCGCTCGGCCACCCGGGCGAGCAGAGTGTCCGGCGCGGGCGGCGGCCAGGGCACGTCCGAGGACCGCAGGGTGTGCAGCACGGCGTCGGAGAACAGCCCGGTGGCCCGGTCCGGGTCGTTGGCGGCGCGCTGGCCCCGGCTGCCGGCCAGCAGCAGGGCCTGCTCGTGGGTCTGCACCCGGTGGCCGTGGGGAAGCGTCTCCGAGGGCAAGCTGTGGTGGAAGCCGTGCAGCTCCTCGAAGGTCTGGCAGGCGTCCACCAGCCACAGCTGCCGGTGGAAGCCGGGCAGGGCGTCGCTGGACAGCAGCCGGCGCAGCGACTCCAGGTCCAGGTTGCGCTTGTCCGCGACGGTGGCGTCGGCACAGAACAGCCGCAGATGCTCGTCCCGGTCCAGCACGCCGTGGCCGCCCCACCAGAGCAGCAGCAGATCGCCGTCCAGGGCGGGCAGTTCGGCGACGAAGGTGCGGCGCAGCGCGTCGTGGCCGGCGGACCGGTACGGCAGGCCGGGCGGGATGCCGGGGGTGGCGGGCAGCGGGTCGAGGTGCAGCAGGATGTTCTGTTCCGGCACGCCGGCACGGAGCAGCCAGTCCCGGAAGCGGACCGCGTCGCGTGCCGGTCCGGGCAGTTCCCAGGCGGGTCCGGCGGCGTACCGCTCGATGCCGGTGACCACGGCCACGGTGCGCTCCGGCGGTGCCGTGGTCCAGGCCGCGGCCCGGTCCGGGCCGGCGGTCACGGGAGCCGGTCCGCGATGGTGCGGTAGACCGCGCGGTGGGTCCAGTAGGCGCTGTGCGCGGCCGGGAAGGGCTGGCGGCTGTCCACCGCCGCGTCGGTCACCCGGCCGGGGAAGAGGGGTGCGCCGATGTAGGCCAGCAGGTCGCGCCGGTCGTAGATGTTGAGCCAGGGCGGCATCCGGTCGGGCAGCGGCTCGGGGTGGGCCAGGCCGGGGAGGGCGCCGGTCTCGTAGAGGAAGGGCGCCTGGGAGCCGACCGTGACCAGCAGCCGCACCTGCGGCAGCGGCTCGCCGATCAGGGTGTCCAGGGCGATGATGCCGCCGAGGCTGTGGCCGATGAGCACCACCGGCGGGTCCAGGGCGCCGACCAGGGCGCGCAGCCCGGCGCGCAGCGGTTCGCCGCGGGTGAGGTAGACCAGGATGTCGCCGGCGGCCGGGTGGGCGGCGTCGGTCAGGGCGCGGCGGCGGCGCACCGCGCTGCGGGTGGCCAGCCGCAGCAGCGGGCGGGTGACGAAGGACGGCACGGCCCGCTCGGTCCCGGTGGCCTCCGCGGGTGCGCCCAGGGCGGCGGCCAGGCGGGCGGTGACGGCATCCCGGGCGGTGCCGTCCGGGAGGACGGCGGCGTCCTCGGCGAGTTCCGCGGCGGTCGCGGAGGCGACCAGGGACCGGGCGAGCACCCGGGCCAGTGCGGCCGGGGACAGCGCCCCGGCGGCGGGGCC
>NZ_WTLH01000018.1 GCF_011421595.1 Streptomyces sp. YIM 98790
GCTGCCGGGCCGGACGGCACGCCCGCCCCGGCGGCCGGACCCCGGCCGACCGGCGGCACGGCCCGCGGCCGACGGCGCCGCGCACGGATCTCCGGCTCCCAGAAGTGAGGACGACGTGACCGACCTGACCGAGCACTCCCCCACCGACATCGCCCTGGTCGGCATGGCGGGCCGCTTCCCCGGCGCGGGTGACGTCGGCGCCCTGTGGCGGACCGTACGGGCCGGCCGCACGGGCATCACCACCTTCACGGACGAGGAGCTGCGCGCCGCGGGCGTGCCCGAGGAGCGGCTCGCCGACCCGTCCTATGTGAAGGCCGGCGCGGTCCTGGACGGCATCGAGCTGTTCGACGCCGAGTTCTTCGGCATGAACCCGCGCGAGGCGCAGATCCTGGACCCGCAGCACCGGCTGTTCCTGGAGCACTGCTGGCATGCCCTGGAGGACGCGGCCTGCGACCCGGCCCGTCTGGACGGCTCGGTCGGCGTGTTCGCCGGCTGCGCCTGGAGCTCCTACCTGACCAGCAATCTCACCCCGGCCGGCGTCCCGCTGGACATGGGTGTGGTGCTGGGCAACGAGAAGGACACCCTGGCCACCCGGGCGGCTCATCTGCTCGGCCTGACCGGCCCGGCCCTGGCCGTGCAGACCGCCTGCTCCACCTCCCTGGTCGCGGTCTGCCTGGCGGCGAACAGCCTGGCCGACTTCCAGTGCGACGTGGCACTGGCCGGCGGTGTCTCGCTGTCCGTGCCGCACCGGGTGGGCTACCAGTACCAGCCGGGCGGCATCGCCTCCCCGGACGGCCGGTGCCGGGCCTTCGACGCGGCCGGGCAGGGCGCCCCGCTGGGCAGCGGCGTCGGCGTGGTGGCGCTGCGCCGCCTGGAGGACGCGCTGGCCGACGGCGACCGGGTGTATGCGGTGCTGCGCGGCTGGGCGGTCAACAACGACGGCGACCGCAAGGCCGGTTTCACCGCGCCCGGGGTGGACGGGCAGGCCGCGGTGATCGAGGAGGCCCTCGGCGCCGCCGGCCTGGACCCGGGCGACGTGGACTACCTGGAGGCGCACGGCACCGGCACGGCCCTCGGTGACGCCGCCGAGATCACCGCGCTCCAGCGGGTGTTCCACGGCCGCTCGCTGTCCATCGGCTCCGTCAAGACCAATGTGGGCCACCTGGACCGGGCCGCCGGGGTCACCGGCCTGATCAAGGCCGCGCTGGCCCTGCACCACGAGGAGATCCCCGCCACCCTGCACCTGGACCGGCCCAACCCCCAGCTCACCGACGGCGGCGCCGAACTGACCGTGGTCACCGAGCGGCAGCCCTGGCCCCGGCGCGGCGGAGAGCGTCCCCGGCGGGCCGGGGTGAGCGCCTTCGGCATCGGCGGCACCAACGCCCATGTGGTGCTGGAGGAAGCACCGCCGCAGGCCGCCGCCCCCGGGCCGGCCGAGCCCGCAGAGCCGTCCTCGGAGCCGTCCTCGGAGCCGCGGCCGGCCGTGCGGGCCGAGCCGCTGGTCTGGTCGGCCCGCACCGCCGAGGCCGCCGACCGGGCCGCCGAGGCCCTGGCCGGGCACCTGCAGACCACCGGGGACCGGCTGACCGACATCGCCCACACCCTGGCCACCGGCCGCCGGGTGTTCGCCCACCGCCGGCTGCTGGTCGCCGGTTCCGCCGCGGACGCGGCCGGGGCGCTCCGCCGGGGCGAGGGCGTGCTGGCCGCCGAGAACGGCGCCACCGGCCGGCCCGTCCGCCTGCTGCTGGACGGCACCGTGCCCGCGCACCGCCCCGGCGTCGCGGAGGAACTGTGCGCCGCCGACCCGGAGTTCCGCGCGGTGTACGACGCCTGCCGGGAGCCGTCCGGCGAGCGGGGCGGCGATGCGCCCCTCGGCGAGGCTTTCGCGCTGGCGCTGGCCCTGGGCCGGCTGGTCCGCTCCTGGGGCGTCGAGCCCGCGCTGGTGGCCGGGCGCGGCCCGGCCGGTCATGCGGCGGCGGCCTGCCTGGCCGGGGTGATGTCCCCGGCCGACGCCCTCGCCCTGGCCGAACGCATCGAGCGGACCGGGCGCTCCGCAGACGCCGGTGGTGCCGGCCGGGCGGAGCTGACCCGGTGGGTGGCCGACACCCTCACGCTCCGCCCGCCGGCCCTGCCGGCGGCCTGCCCGCGCACCGGCCGGCCGCTGACCGCCGCACAGGCCACGGACCCCGCCCACTGGGCCGGGCTGCCGGCCGACGGCGCCAACGGCGCAAACGGCACCGCCGGCACCGGCACGTGGCCGGTGCTGCCGGACGACGACAGCGTGCTGCTGCATCTCGGCCCGGAGACGGAAACCGTCGCCGGTGACCGGCCGTTGCCGGTGGTGGCCGCCCTGCCCGGGGCCGGTGACGCCCGCCCGGCCGCCACCGTGCTGGCCGAGGCGGCCGGCCGGCTCTGGCTGGCCGGAGCGGACCTGGACTGGTCCGCCTACCGGGCCGGGCGCGCGCCGCGCCGGGTCGGGCTGCCGGGCTACCCGTTCCAGCGCAGGCGCTACTGGATCGACCCGGTGCCGCGCCCGGAGCCCGCTGCGGCGCCGGAACCGGAGCGGCAGCGGGAACCGGGGCAGGAGCGGGTGCGGCTGCTGGTCCCGGAGTGGCACCCGGCACCGGACGCCGGCACCTGCGCGGCCGCCTCCCCGGGCGGCGGCCGGTACCGGATCATCCCCGACCGGGGCGGCGTGGCCGGGGAACTGGCCCGCCTGCTGCACGGGTCCGGTGCCGACGCCGTCCTCACCGGCCCCGCCGGGGACACCGCCGGCACGGTGGTGGATCTGTCCGGGCTGGACCGTACCGAGGACGAAGCCGTACCGGCCGTGCGCTCCGTGGCCGCCGCTCTCGCCTCCGGTGCGGGGCGGGTGCTGGTGGCGACCCGGGGCGGCCAGGCGGCCGGCGGCTCCGGCTCCGGCTCCCCCGTGTCCGCGATCCAGGCGGCCCTCGCCGTCCTGCCGGTGGTGGCGGGCCAGGAGCACCCCGGCCTGGACAGCCGGTGTGTGGACCTCGATCCCGCCTACGGCCCCGCCGAGGCGGCCCGCGCGCTCGCCGGGGAACTGGCCCGTCCCGCCGAGGGCGTGGTCGTCGCCCACCGCGCCGGCCGCCGCCTGCTGCCCGGCTACGCCCCGGCGCCGGAGGCGTCCCCCGAGGCAACCGGTGAGGTCACCGCCCCGGCCGCCCCGGGCATCCGCCCCGGCGGCACCTACCTCATCACCGGCGGTCTGGGGGTGGTGGGCCGCACCCTGGCCGGACATCTGATCCGGCGCGGCGCCGGCCGGGTCGTGCTCACCTCCCGCAGCGGCCCCGGCTCCCGGGCCGGCCGGCTGCGTGCCCTGCAGGACCTGCGTGACCTGGGCGCCGAGATCGTCACCCCGCGGGCCGATGTCACCGACCCGGCCGCCATGCGGGAGCTGTTCCTGGGCGGCGAGCGGATCGACGGGGTGATCCACGCCGCCGCCGACGCCGACCAGGACGGCCTGCGGCCCCTGGCGGACCTGGACGAGGCCACCGTGGCCCGGCACTTCGGCGCCAAGGTGCGGGGTGCCCGGGTGCTGGCCGAGGTGCTGGACGCGCTCCCGGCGGAGCGGCGGCCCGACTGGTGCATGCTGTTCTCCTCCACCTCCGCGGTGCTGGGCGGCCTGACGCTCGGCGCCTACGCGGCGGCCAATGCCGCGCTGGCGGCCCACGCCCGTGGCCGCGGCAGCGACGGCACCGGCGGCACCGGCGGCAGCACCCGCTGGATCTCGGCGGCCTGGGACACCTGGCCGGGCACGCTGGAGCGGGTGGACGGCCGGCTCGCCGAGGCCATGGCCGCGCACGCCATGACCGAGCCGGAGGCGCTCGCCGCGTTCGACCGGGTGCTGGACCTGGCCCGGCCGGCCGTGGTCGCGGCGGCCGGCGGCCTGGACGGCAGGCTCCCCACGGCCGGGCCGTCTCCCTCGGCCGTGGCGGCGACGACGGCCGCGACGGCGCCCCGGTTCCCGCGGCCGGACCTGCCGCAGCCGTATGTGGCGCCGCGGACCGCGACCGAACGGCGCCTGGCGGAACTGTGGTCGTCGGTCCTCGGCGTGGAACCGGTCGGGGTGCGGGACAACTTCTTCGACCTGAGCGGGAACTCGCTGCTCGCCCTGCGGATGCTTGGTCTGGTCAAGGACGAGTTCGGGGTCGCGGTGCCGACCGTGACGCTGTTCGACAAGCCGACGGTTCGGGATCTGGCGACCGTCGTCGGGGCCGGCGCGCCGGCCGCCGAGCCGCCGGCCCCACCCCGGGAAGGACCGGAAACCCCCGCCCCGAACACCCTGAACGCCCCGGAGGTCCCGGAGGTCCCGGAGGTCCCGGAGGTCACCGCGTCCGTCACCACTGCCGGGCCCGCCGCCGCCGTGCCGGCGCAGCCGGCCACGCAGCCGGACCCGGACGGGGACCGGCACATCGCCATCGTCGGGATGGCCGGGCGCTTCCCCGGCGCCGGGGACGTGGGCGCGTTCTGGCGGAACCTGTGCGACGGCGTGGAGTCGATCAGCTTCTTCACCCCCGAGGAGATGATCGCCGCCGGTGTGGCCCCCGAGGTCGCCCGTGACCCCGCCTATGTCGCGGCCCGCCCGGTGCTGGACGACATCACCGGCTTCGACGCCGGGTTCTTCGGCCTCAGCCCCCGCATGGCGGCCCTCACCGACCCCCAGCAGCGGCTGTTCCTGGAGGTCTGCTGGGAGGCCCTGGAGCAGTCCGGCTACTGCCGCCCCGAACACCGCGGCCGGGTCGGCGTCTTCGGCGGCTGCAACCTGAGCACCTACCTGCTCGGCATCGCCGGCCGGTTCACCTCCGACGAGGACGCCAGCATCTACGAGCTGGTCATGGGCAACGACAAGGACGCCCTCACCACCACCGTCTCCTACCTGTTCGACCTGCGCGGCCCCAGCGTGGCCGTGCAGTCCTTCTGCTCGACGTCCCTCGTGGCCGTGCACACCGCGATCCGTGCGCTGCGCGCCGGCGAGTGCGAGATGGCGATGGCCGGCGGCGTGTCGGTGCGCGTCCCGGACCGGGTCGGCCACCTGCACAGCCCCGGCGGACAGGAATCCCCCGACGGCCATGTCCGTGCCTTCGACGCGCAGGCCCGCGGTTCCATGTTCGGCGACGGGGCCGCCGTGGTGGTGCTGAAGAAGCTGGGCGACGCGCTGCGCGACGGCGACCACATCTGGGCGGTGATCCGGGGCTCGGCGCTCAACAACGACGGTGCCCTGAAGGTCGGGTACACCGCGCCCAGCGTGACCGGCCAGGCCGCCGTGATCGCCGACGCCATGGCCGACGCCGGGGTGACCGCCGAGGACGTCGGCTATGTGGAGGCGCACGGCACCGGTACGGTCCTCGGCGACCCCATCGAAGTGGCCGCCCTGACGCGCGCTTTCGGCCCCACCGGGCGCACCCAGTACTGCGCGCTCGGCTCGGTCAAGCCCAACGTCGGCCACCTGGACCGGGCGGCCGGCACCACCGGGCTGATCAAGACGGCGATGGTGGTGCGGGACGGGCTGATCCCGCCCACGCTGCACTTCACCGAACCCAACCCGGAGATCGACTTCGCCGGAAGCCCGTTCCGGGTCGCCGGCGAACTGACCCCCTGGCAGGACGGCGGCGACGGGACCGGACGGCCGCGCATCGCCGGCCTCAACTCCCTCGGCATGGGCGGCACGAACGTCCACGTGGTGGTGGAGCAGCCGCCCGGCCGGCCCGCCCCGCCGCCCGCCGATCCCGCGACCGTCCGCCGCCACCAGGTGCTGCCGGTGTCCGCGCGCACCGCGGACGCGGCCGATGCATCGGTGCGGCGGCTGGCCGGCCACCTGCGCGGCAACCCGGATCTGCGGCTCGCCGACGTGGCGTTCACCCTCCAGGTGGGCCGCCGCACCTTCGAGCACCGGCGGGTGGCGGTGGCCGAGACCCTGGCCGGCGCGGTCACCGCGCTCGACGAGGGCCCGGCCGGGCGGACCGAGACCGCCGACGACCGGCCGGTGGCGTTCCTCTTCGCCGGGGTCGGCGAGCAGTACCCGGGCCTGGTCGGCGAACTCTACCGGCGGGAGCCGGTGTTCCGGGCCGCGCTGGACGACTGCCTGGCCCGGCTGCCGCAGGACTGCCCGGCCGCCGGCCTGGGCGAGCTGCTGACCGGGCCGCGCGGCGCCGGGCCCGACCTGGTGGCCCTGCTCGGCCGTGGCGGCCCCGGCGGCCCCGGCGGCCCCGGCGGCGGCCAGGACGCGCGGGCGGCCGAGCTGGAGCGCACCGAGGTGGTCCAGCCGCTGCTGTTCGCGGTGGACTACGCGCTCGCCCGCACCCTGATGGAGTGGGGCGTGCGGCCCTCGGTGATGCTCGGCTACAGCCTCGGCGAGTACGTGGCGGCCTGCCTGTCCGGGGTGCTGTCCCTGGACGACGCACTGGCGCTGGTCGCCCACCGGGCCGCGCTCATCGCGCGCCACGCCGAGCCGGGGGCCATGGCGGCCGTGCCGCTGCCCGAGGACGAGCTGCGCCGCCGCTTCCCGCCGGCCGCCCTCGGCGTGGACGTCGCCGCGCTCAACGGGCCGGAGCTGACCGTGGTGGCGGGCCCGGCGGACGCCCTGGACCGGCTGGCGGAGGAACTGCGCGCGGCGAACACGGTCTGCCGTCCGCTGCGCACCACGCACGCCTTCCACTCCCGGATGCTGGCCCCGCTGGCCGGCCGGCTCACCGCCTGGATTCGGGAGCACATCACGCTTCACGCGCCGGCCATCCCCTACCTGTCCAATGTCACCGGTGCCGAGGCGGATGCCGCGCTGGTCACCGACCCGGCCTACTGGGCCCGGCACATGTGCGAGCCGGTGCGGTTCCACCGGGCGGCGGGCGCGCTGCTCGCCGACGAGGAGCTGGCCGTGGTGGAGATCGGACCGGGCCAGTCGCTGGGCGCGCTGCTGCGGGGCGGCGGCTGTCCGCCCGCCCGCTGGCCGATGATCACCTCCACGCTGCCCGCGGCCAACGACCGGCGCCCGGACGACCAGGTGTTCGCCGACTGTCTGGCCCGGCTGTGGCTGCTGGGCGCGGACATCGACTGGGCGGCCCACCACCGGGGCGCGGGCACCGGGCGGATTCCGCTGCCGACGTACCCGTTCCAGCGGCAGCGCTACTGGATCGACCCGGCTCCCGCCGTCTCCGCGCCCGCGGGCACCGCGGCCGCCGGGGCCGGCCCGGCCGCTCCCGCCGCAGGTACCGGGCCGGGCATGCCGGAACTGCCGGAGGGCACGTCCGATCCGCTCACCGAGTTCGACCGGATTCCGCTGCTGCCCGAGGAGCGCTGGCTGCATGTGCCGGTGTGGCGGCAGTCCCCGGCCGGGACCGCGCCCGCCCTGGCCACCGCCCGCTCCTGGCTGGTCTTCACCCGGGAGGGTGCGGCCGAGCGGATCGCCGGGGAGCTGGCCCGGGCCGCGTCCGTCACCGGTGCCCGCCTGACCCTGGTCCGGCCCGGTGACGCCTACCGCGCGCCCGCCACGGGCTCCGGCCCGGCCACGGGTTCCGGGGACGGCCCGGCCGTCGCCGCCGTCCGCCCCGGCAATGTGGCCGACGCGCTGGCCCTGCTGCGCGATCTGAAGGCGGCCGGCGCCCTGCCCGACCGGGTGGTCCATCTGTGGAACCTGGCCCCGGACGGCGACACCCTCGCCCTCGGCCTGCACACCCTGGTGGCCCTGGCCCGGGGAGCGGGTGACATCGGCCTGGAGAACTGGGCGCTGGACATCGTGGCCAGCGGCACCCAGCGGGTCCTGGACGATGCCGAACTCCGTCCCGACGCGGCCACCCTGACCGGCCCCGCCCTGGTCATCCCGATGGAGTACCCGACCGTCTCCACCCGGCTGATCGACACCGTCCCCGACCCCGACCCCGCGGCCGTGGCCGCGGAACTGCACCGCCGGGCGCCCGGACGCACCGTCGCGCTGCGCGGCCGTCGCCGCTGGCTGCCCACCTACCAGGCGCTGCCGCCCGCCGACCCGGACGCCACGGCCCGCGAGGTGCTGCGCGAGGGCGGCGTCTACCTGATCACAGGCGGCCTGGGCGGCATCGGCCTGGCCATGGCCGAGCACCTGGCCCGCGCCTGCCGCGCCCGGCTGGTGCTGTTCGGGCGGCGCGGGCTGCCGCCCCGCGAGCGGTGGGGGTCCATCGCGGACGGGACCGCCGAGGCGCCCGAGCAGATCCGGGCCCGGGTCCGGCGGGTGCTGGACGTGCTGGAGCAGGGCGGCGAGGTCGAGATCGTCGAGGGCGACGTGGCCGAACCGGCGGATGTGCTGCGGGCCGTGGAGCTGGCCCGGGAGCGGTTCGGCGCGCTGCACGGCGTGCTGCACACGGCCGGGGTGCCCGGCACCGGGCTGATGCAGTTCAAGCAGCCCGGCGACGCCGAGCAGGTGCTGGCCCCGAAGCTGGCCGGCAGCCGCGCCCTGGACGCGGCCCTGGAGCGGGCGGGCGTGGCGCTGGACTTCCTGGTGCTGTTCTCCTCCATCACCTCGGTCACCGGCGGCGGCCCCGGCCAGGTCGACTACTGCGCGGCCAACGCCTTCCTGGACGCCTGGGCGCCCGGCCGCCGGGACCGGCACCGCACCACCGTCTCGGTGGCCTGGGGCGAATGGACCTGGAACGCCTGGGACGAGGGCCTGTCGGGCTACGAGGAGAACATCCAGACCTACTTCCGCGAGCACCGGGCGCGCTTCGGCATCGCCTTCGACCAGGGCTGGCGCACCCTGCTGCGGGCGCTGGCCGCGGGCGAGCCGCATGTCGTGGTCTCCACCCAGGACCTGCCCGCGGTGGCGGACGTGGCCGCCCGGTTCAGCGTGGCGTCGCTGACCGAGGGCCCGTCCGCGCCGGACACCGGGGAGCGCCACCCGCGGCCCGACCTGGTCACCCCGTACCGGGAGCCGCAGGGCCCGGCCGAGGAGGCCATCGCGCGGGCCTGGTCCGACGCGCTGCGTCTGGAACGGGTCGGCGTGCTGGACAACTTCTTCGAGCTGGGCGGCACCTCGCTGCTGGGCATCACCCTGCTCGGCACGCTGCGCAAGTCCTTCCCGGACGCGGAACTCCCGCCGCACGTCATCCACGAGGCCCCCACCGTGTCGGCGCTGGCCCGGCTGGTGGAGGGCACGCCCGCGCCGGCGGCCGCGGCCCCCGGCCGGGACGGTGCCGAGCAGGCCCGGCTGCGCCGCTCCGGGGTGCGGGCGGCAGCCGCCCGCCGGCGCCGCCCCTGACCCACCGCACCCACCCACCACACGCACCACACGCACCACACGCACCACCGCACCTCAGTACACGCCCACCAGCACTCGGAAACACCCGGAAGGGGAACGTCATGTCGGTCATCGGAGTCGTCGGCGCGGGGGTGATGGGCATCGGTGTCGCCCAGAACCTCGCCCAGGTCGGTCACGAGGTGGTGCTCGTCGACCGGGAGGAACGGATTCTGGAGCAGGCCCGGACGGCCATCGCCCGCAACTGCCGGCTCAGCCGGATGATGGGCGGCCCCGCCCTGGACCCGGACACCGTGCTCGCCCGCATCACCACGGCCGTGGGCCTGGGCCCGCTCGCCAAGGCGGACATCGTCATCGAGAACGTCACCGAGGACTGGGAGACCAAGCGGGCGGTGCACGCCGAGCTGGACCAGGTCTGCGGGCCGGAGACGGTGTTCGTCGCCAACACCTCGGCCATCCCGATCACCCGGCTGGCCTCGGTGGGCAGCCGGCCCGAGCGGGTGGTCGGCGTGCACTTCATGAACCCCGTCCCCGCCAAGCCGGTCGTGGAGCTCATCCCCGGCGTGCACACCTCGCCGGAGACCGTGGCGCGCACCCGCGAGCTGCTGAGCAGCATGGAGAAGCGCTGGGTGGACGTGAAGGACGCGTCCGGCTTCATCTCCAACCGGGTGCTGATGCTGACCGTCAACGAGGCCGCGTTCCTGGTGCACGAGGGGGTGGCCACCGCCGAGGCCGTGGACGAGGTCTTCCGGGGCTGCTTCGGCCACCCGATGGGCCCGCTGGAGACCGCCGACCTGATCGGCGTCGACACCATCCTCTACAGCGTCGAGGTGCTCCACGAGCACTACGCGGACAGCAAGTACCGGCCGTGCCCGCTGCTGAAGCAGATGACGGACGCCGGTCTCCACGGCCGCAAGACCGGCCGCGGCTTCTACACCTACGCCGCTCCCGCCTCCCCCGCCGCTTCCACCGCTTCCGTCACCACCGACACCAAGTGAGGTCATCCGCCATGTCCGACACGACCAGCGCCCGCATTCTGGACTTCATCACCGCCCGCTTCCCGCAGGCCGAGATCACCGAGACCGAGGACATCTTCTCCCTGGGCTACATCAACTCCCTGTTCGCCATGGAGCTGGTGATGTTCGTGGAGAACACCTTCGGCATCCGCATCCCCAACGACGAGCTGCGCCTGGACGACTTCCGCACCGTCAAGGCGATGACCGAGCTGGTGAACCGGCTGCGGCCGGCCACCGCCGTCCCGACCGCGTGAGCAGGCCGCGGCGATGACGGACCAGTTGACCGCTCCCGCCCCCGCCGCCGGGGCCGCCACCGCCCCGGCGGCCCCGGCCGCCCCGGCAACCCCGCCCGCGCCGGACCGGGCCTCCGCCCGGGCCTTCACCGACGCGCACCTGGTGCCCGTCGCCGAGGAGATGGACCGCCGGGGCGTGGTGCCGGAGGAGCTGCTGACCCGGATCGGCGAGGCGGGTCTGTGGGCGCCGTTCCTGCCGCCCGAGCTGGGCGGCAGGGGCACCGCCATGGTGACCCTCGGCGAGATCCACGAGGAGATCGGCCGGGGCTGCTCCTCCACCCGCAGCCTGCTGACCGTGCACACCATGGTGTGCTGGGCCCTGCACCGCTGGGGCACGCCCGAGCAGCTCCGCCGCTGGGCCCCCGGCCTGGCGGCGGGCCGGCTGCTCGGCGCGTTCTGCCTCTCCGAGCCGGGCGCCGGCAGCGACACCGCCGCCCTGGCCACCACCGCGGTGCCCGCCGACGGCGGCGGCTGGCTGCTCAACGGCACCAAGACCTGGATCACGGGCGGGCAGCGCGCGGACCTGTACCTGGTGTTCGCGCAGGGCCCGGCCGGGACCATCGCGCTGCTGGTGCCGCGCCGCACCCCCGGCGTGCGCGTCACGCCCATCGAGGGCATGCTCGGCACCCGCGCCTCCATGCTCGCCGAGATCACCTTCTCGGACGTCCGGCTGGACTCCCACGCCCTGCTCGGGCCCAGCGGTTTCGCCTCCGGCATGGTGCTCACCGGCACGCTCGACCTGGGCCGCTACAGCGTGGCGGCCGGGTCGGTCGGCATCATCCAGGCCTGCCTGGACGCCTGCGCCGCGCACACCGCGCGGCGCACGGTCGGCGGCTCGCCGCTGCGCGACCTGCCGCTCATCCAGGCCAAGCTCACCGACATGGTGACGGACGTGCGGGCGGCACGGCTGCTGCTGGCCGAGGCGGGCCGGCTGAAGGACGCCGGTGACGCGGCCACGATCATGGCGACCTGGATCGCCAAGTACTTCGCCTCCACCGCCGCGGCCCGGCACGCGTCCGAGGCGGTGCAGATCCACGGCGCGCTCGGCTGCGCGCCCGACTCCCCGGTGGCGCGCTGCTACCGGGACTCCAAAGTCATGGAAATCATCGAAGGCAGCAACGAGATCCAGCGGATGACCATCGCTGCCGAAGCCCATCGGAGGTGGACACCGTGACCAGCCCCACGCTCGACACGTCGGCCCCGGCCAAGCCGGTGCAGGGCAGGATCAAGTGCATCGTCTGGGATCTCGACCACACGCTGTGGGACGGCATCCTGCTGGAGGACCCCGACGTCGCGCCCCGGCCGGCCGTCATCGAGCACATCCGGCGGCTGGACGCCATGGGCGTGCTGCACTCCATCGCCAGCCGCAACGACCACGAGACCGCCATGGCGGCGCTGGAACGGTTCGGCCTGGCCGACATGTTCCTGTGCCCGCAGATCGGGTGGAACCCGAAGTCCTCCTCCATCCGGCACATCGCGGAACGGCTCAACCTGGGCCTGGACGCCTTCGCCTTCATCGACGACCAGGACTTCGAGCTGGCCGAGGTGGGCCACGCCCTCCCCGAGGTGACCTGCGTCCACGCGGACGACATCGACGAGACCCTCGTCCGGCCCGAGTTCCGGCCCCGCTTCGTCACCGACGAATCCGCCCAGCGCCGCGCCATGTACCGCAGCCAGCTCGCCCGCGACGAGGTGCGCTCCGACTTCACCGGCACGGACGAGGAGTTCCTGGCCGGCCTGGACATGACCTTCACCATCGCCCCGGCACAGCGCGAGGACCTGCAGCGCGCCGAGGAGCTGACCGTCCGCACCAACCAGCTCAACTCCACCGGCCGCACCTACTCCTACGACGAACTGGACGCCCTCCGCGGCTCACCCGACCACCTGCTGCTGGTCGCCTCCCTCACCGACCGTTTCGGCTCCTACGGCAAGATCGGCCTGGCCCTGGTCGAGAAGGGCTCCCCGGACTGGCACCTCAACATGCTGCTCATGTCCTGCCGGGTGATGTCCCGGGGCGTCGGCACGGTGCTCCTCGGGCATCTGATGGAGCGCGCCCGGGACGCGGGTGCGGGGCTGCTGGCCGACTTCGTGGAGACCGGCCGGAACCGGATGATGCAGATCACCTACGCGTTCAGCGGTTTCCGGGAGGTCGCCCGGGACGGCTCCCGGGTCACCCTGGCCGCCGATCTGTCCGCGGTCCAGCCCGCGCCGTCCTATGTGCGGCTGGAGGTGACCGGGTGAGCACGGCCGCCACCGCGGGGCCGGCCCGTGCCCGTCCCCTGCGTTCCCGCTGGCTTCCCTTCCCCGTCGATCCGGACGCCCGCATCCGCCTGTACTGCCTGCCCCACGCGGGCGGCTCCGCCTCCGCGTTCCGCTCCTGGACGGGCCGGGCCGGGGACGCGGCGGTCTGCCCCGTCCAGCTCCCGGGGCGGGACGCCCGCGTCTCCGACCCCACCCACCCGACCATGCCGGCCCTGGTCGGCGACCTGGCCGACGTCGTCCTGGCCGAGGCGAGCGCCGATCCCCGCCCTTACGCGCTCTACGGGCACAGCCTGGGCGCCCTGGTCGGCTTCGAGCTCGCCCGCGAGCTCCGCCGGCGCGGCGGCCCGCAGCCGGAGCACCTGATCGTCTCCGGCTGCTCTGCCCCGCAGGCGGTCGAGGACCCGGCCGACGACCTGTCCGACGCGCAGATCGTCTCCCTGCTGCGCAGCCTGGGCGGCACGCCGGAGCTGTACCTGTCCGACCCGCGGGTGCTGCGCCTGATTCTGCCCGCCATCCGCGCCGACCTCACCGTCCGCAACAGCTACCGCTACCGGCCCGAGCAGCCCCTGGCCATCCCGCTGACCGCCATCGCCGCCACCGCCGACGCCCGCGCCCCCGCCCCCTCGCTCGCCGCCTGGCGGGACCAGACCATCGGCCGGTTCCGGCTCCACACCCTCATCGGAGGCCACTTCGCCGTCCTGGAACAGTCCGACACCACCCTCCGCCACCTCACCACCGCCCTGCGCCCCGCCTGAGTGAGCGGCCCCGTCGTCCCGGGGCCGCCCGTCCTTTCACGGCGGCGGGTGGACCGAGCGCTCCGGCCACGAATGCGCCCCGGACCAGGCGGTGGAGGTGGCTCTCCGGCCGGCCGGGCACCGGGCGGAGCCGGGCGCCGGGGAAGGCGGTGCCGCCCGGGGGCGCTTCTAAACGGGGCCGGGGCCGGCGGCGTGGGCGAGGGCGCTGGGGGTGCGGCAGCCGACGATCGCCGGGGCCTCGTGGACGAGGGTGTCGTCGGTGAGCGCCTCGACCATGAACAGGGCGAAGTCCACCCGGCGCGTCAGGTCGCTGGCCAGGACCGGGTCGCCCACGTGCCGGCTCCACACCGGCAGGCCCTGGCTCTCGCCCTCCTCCAGGGTGCTGCCGCGCACCACCGTCCACCGGGTGTCGCTGGCGAACACGCGGCGGCACGCCTCCACCTGGTCGTCGATCTCGACGGCGCGGACCAGCCTGCCCAGCAGGGCGGCGATCCGGACGCCCGCGGTGAACCTCCGCGAGTACCTGTCCTTGCCGTCCCGGGTGATGTGCCACCCGCAGGAGAAGACCAGGCGCGCGCCGGGCCGTGCGTGGTCGAGCACCGCCTGCGCCGTGCCCGACGCGTACTGCTGCACGCCCCAGGGCACCAGCACCGTCAGCACGCCGTCGCACCCGTCGACCGCCCGCCGGATGACCTCCGGGTCGTTCGTGGGTCCGGGGACGACGGTGATCCTGTCGCCGAAGGCGGCGAGCTTCGGCACACTGCGCTCGCGGCACACGCCGACCACGTCGTAGCCGCGTTCCAGCGCGTGCCGGACCATGTACTGCCCGAGCTTCCCCGAAGCCCCGATGATGCAGACCCTTTTCACCCGGTCCGTGCCCATGACGCAGCCCTTTCGCCGCAATATCAGCCTTATGCCATAAGGCAATGTAGGCTTATGCCATAAGGCCAGTCAAGGGAAGACGGTAGGAGGCGGCGGATGCCCGAGGCAGGCAAGGGCAGGGGGACGGGCAAGGGCGGGGGGACGGGCAAGGGCGGGGCCGGGGCGCCGGCACGCCGGCCGCTCAGCCGTGAGCTGGTGATCCGCACGGCAATGGCGGTGGCGGACGCGAAGGGCACGGCCGCGCTCACCATGCGGGCCATCGCCGAACCGCTGGGCGTCGAGTCGATGTCGCTCTACCACCATGTCGCCGGCCGGGAGGACGTCCTCGACGGCATGGTGGACGCGGTCTTCGGCGAGATCGACCTGCCGCCGCACGGCACGGACTGGCGCAGCGCCATGCGGCACCGCGCGGAATCCGCCCGCGAGGTGCTGCGGCGCCATCCGTGGGCGGTGCCCCTGCTGGACTCCCGCGCCCGGCCCGGCCCGGCGACCCTGCGCCACCACGACGCCGTCCTCGGCGCGCTGCGCGCCGGCGGGTTCTCCGTCCCGATGGCCGCGCACGCCGTCTCCCTCGTCGACAGCTACCTCTACGGCTTCGTGATCCAGGAGCTGAGCCTGCCGTTCCGCGGCGCGGCCGAGCTGGACGAGGTCGCGGGCGCCATGCTCCGCGACCTGCCGGCCGACGCCTACCCCCACCTCACCGAGCTCGTCACCGAGCACGCCCTGAAGCCCGGCTACGACTACGCAGACGAGTTCGCCTTCGGTCTCGGCCTCATCCTCGGTGCCCTGCACCCGGACGAGGACCCGGGTGCAGGGCGCCGCCGGGCCGGGTGAGGGCGGCGTGCAGGGCACGGAGGGTGGGATGTTCCAGGAGGGCGGTGGCGGGGAGGGGGATGCCGAGGGTGCGGCTGAGGCGGTCGGCGATGCGGACGGCCTGGGCGGACCGTCCGCCCAGTTCGAAGAAGCTGTCGTCGGCGCCGACCCGTTCCACGCCCAGGCCCTCGGCGAGGGCTTCGGCGAGGATGCGCTGCATGCCCTCCGCCGGTTCGGCGTAGGGGGTGCCCAGGGAGGGGCGGGGGCGGACGGTGCCCGGGGCGGTGGAGGTGGGGGTGGAGGTGGGGGTGGAGGTGGGGGTGGAGGCGTCGGTGCCGGCGCGGGGGTCGGGGGCGAGGAGCCCGGCCAGGGTGAGGTCCGGGGAGGCGGACGGCGGGACGGGATGGTGGCGCAGGCCGGGGGCGGCCGGGGGCGGTGCGGCCCCCGCGGGGGTGAGGACGACGGTGTCGGCGTCGGGCAGGTGCGGGTGTGCGGACAGTGCCGCGGCGAACGCGGCGGCCGAGGCGGCGTCCTCCGGCGAGGCCAGGCCCAGGGCGTGCACGACGGTCCTCGGCGCGGCGACCAGCGCGTCCGGCAGGGAGGGGAGCTGGGACGGGTCGCGGAAGGTGAGGTCCCCCGAGTCCAGCAGGGCGAGGCGCGGCCCGGGGCGGGCGGCGGTGACCTCGGCCCCGGCCCGGAAGAGGCGGTCCACGAGCGCCTCGCCGTCCTCGTCGGCGGCCAGGACCAGCCAGGGTGAGGCGAGGCGGAGCCGGTGGTCCAGATCGGGCGGCACGGGGGACGACGGCGCGCCGCCGGTGCCGGGGCGGGGGTCGATCCAGTGGCGGGTGCGCTGGAAGGGGTAGGCGGGGAGGGGAACGCGACGGCCCTCATGGCCGTGCAGGGCGGGCCAGTCGATGGTGGCCCCGGCCAGCCAGAGACGGGCGAGGGCGGGCACCAGGCCGTCCTCGGCGGTGAGTTCCAGGTCGGCGTGCTCGCCCTCGGCCGCCAGGAGGACACCGAGGCGGGCCAGGCCGGAGGCGAGCGCGGCGGCCCCCGGGCCGGTGAGACGGACCCGGGGGTCGCGGCGCGCGGTCTCGCCGTCCAGCCGGCGCTCCGGGTCGGCCAGCGCGGCCAGCGCGTCCGCGTGGTCGGTGACGACCACCGCGCGGCGCAGCGGGAAACGGCCCCGGGAGACCTGGAGGGTGTGGGCGATGTCGGCGAGGGACTGGGACCGTCCGAGGTCGCCGGCCAGGTGGGCGCGGAGCCGCCCGGTGAGATCGTCCAGGGCGGCGGGGGTGGCGGCGGAGAGGGTCAGCAGGTGCGGCCCGGGGCGGCCGGCGCCCGCGGGCGGGGCCGGGGGCTCCTGGAGGACGACGTGGGCGTTGGTGCCGCCGACGCCGAAGGAGCTGACGCCCGCCCGGCGCGGTTCCGGTCCGGACGGCCAGGGCCGCGGGGAGGTCAGCACGGTGAACCGGTCGGTGGCCGTGGCCAGGGCCGGGTTGGGGGCGGTGAAGCCCGCCGTGGCGGGCAGGACGGCCTCGCGCAGGGCGAGCGCGGCGTGGATCAGGCCCGTGACGCCGGAGGCCCGGTCCAGGTGGCCGATGCGGGGCTTGAGTGTGCCCAGCACGCACGGCTCGGTGCGTGCGGAGGTGAAGACGCGGGACAGCGCGGCGAGTTCGATCGAGTCGCCGAGCGGGGTGCCGACGGCGTGGCACTCCACATAGCCGATGGACTCGGGTTTGACGCCGGAGACGGACAGCGCGGTCTCGATGGCGGCGGCCTGGCCGGTGACCCCGGGCGCGGCGTAACCGGCGCGCTCCCGCCCGTCGTTGTTGACCGCCGTGCCCAGGATCACCGCGTGCACCGTGTCGCCGTCGGCCAGGGCGTCGGACAGGCGCTTGAGCGCGACGACGGCGGCGCCCGAGCCCATGACGGTGCCGTTGGCGGCGGCGTCCAGGCTGCGCACCCGGCCGTCCGGGGAGAGGATGGAGCCCTCCTCCCACTGGTAGCCGGCCGGCTGCGGCAGCGGCAGGAACGCGCCCCCGGCCAGGGCCATGTCGCACTCGTAGGTGAGCAGGCTCTGGCAGGCCAGGTGCACGGCCACCAGCGAGGTCGAACAGTACGTCTGGACGGTCAGGCTGGGGCCGCTGAGGCCCAGCTTGTAGGAGATGAGCGAGGTGAGGGAGTCCCGCTCGACACCGGAGGCGAGCAGCGCCTTGCCGCCGGGTTCGCCGCCCAGGTCCGGGACGTTGCGCAGCAGGTAGTCGGGGAAGGCCGCACCGGCGAAGACACCGACGGGGAAGCCGGGATCGGCGGGCGGGTAGCCGGCCCGTTCCAGCGCCTCCCAGGCGCACTCCAGCAGCAGCCGGTGGTGCGGCTCCATGGTGTCGGCCTCCCGGTCGGTGAGACCGAAGGCGGTGGCGTCGAACTCCTCCAGGCCCTCGACCGGGCCGCCGACGGGGACGTATCCGGGCCGGTCCGCGGGGACTCCGGCGGCGGCCGACTCGGCGTCGGTGACCGGGCGCAGGCCGTCGATGCCGGACAGCAGGTGGCGCCAGAGGGTCTCCGTGTCGCGGGCGCCGGGGAAGCGGCCGGACATGCCGACCAGCGCAATGGCGGAATCCGCACCGGAATCCGCACCGCGGTCCGTGGCCGAGTCCGTGGCCGAGTCCGTGGCCGAGTCCGTGGCGAAGTCGGTGGAGTCTGAGAGGTCGGTGGAGTCGCTGGAGTGCGTTTCCGCTTCCGGGATCATGGGCGTCACCTCAGTGTCCGAGGAATGCTCCGGCCGTCCGGCTTCCCTCCCCCCACGAGGGCGCGGCGGTCAGACCAGATGGCTGCGGCCCCACCCGTGGGCGAGGCGGTAGGTGGCGACGGCGCCGAAGACGACGGCGATGGCGAGGCAGACAAGCGTGGGCCGGAGCATGGCGGCGGCATCGCCCTCGACGGCGGCGCGCAGCACCAGCAGCCCCCAGTAGCCCGGCGAGAAGGGCGCGAGCGCCTGGGCCCAGCCCGGCATCAGGTCCACCGGCAGGAAGGTCCCGCCGATGGTGCTGACCAGGATGGCCCCGACATCGCTCGCCACGATCAGGTCGCCGCGGCTGCGCACCAGCGTGGCCAGGGCGGCGCCCATGGCCAGCAGCGTGAAGCCCCAGACCGACATGGCCAGGCAGAGCAGCGGGATGCTGGGCGGGATGTCCATGCCGATGACGAGAATGCCGTAGAGCATCAGCACGGCCTGCTGGAAGAGCAGCACCAGGAAGACCGGCACGCCCTTGCCGAGGAGGAGTTCGGCGCGGGCGGCGCGGCTGGCGCGCAGCCGGTCCCAGGTGCGCCACTCCCGCTCCACGAAGATCGAGTGGCCGACGATGGCCATGGCGAAGACCGAGAACATCACGAGCTGGCCGGTCACCGCCCACTGGGTGCCGGCGTCCAGCGCCTCCCGGTACAGCGGCTGGAGCATCAGCATGAACACCATCGGCGTGACCAGGTAGCTGATGAGCTGTGAGGGGTCGCGCAGCCGCAGCAGCAGGTTGTAGTGGATCAGCGCGAGGGTGCGGTGCAGGGAGTCGGCGAGCCGGGTGCGGACGCCCGCCGGTGCCGCGCCGCCGGCCGCGGGGCCGGGGGCGCCGGAGGGCGCGGAAGGGGCGAGAAGGGTGTCAGACGCCATCGGTGACCGCCAGGGAGTGGTAGAGGTCGTCCAGGGTGGGCTTGCGCAGCTCGACGGACTCCACCGGCCGGGGGGCCGTGCGCAGCAGGTCGAGCAGGGACCCGGTGGGGTCGGTGGTGGACGCGTGCAGCTCCTGGCCGGCCGCGGTGACCCGGACCTCGCCCGGCAGGCCCTCCAGCAGTTCGGCGCTGGTGCCGCGGGCGATGACCCGGCCCTTGGCGGCCACCGCCAGGGTGGCCCGGAGGTCCATCAGCTCGGTGAGGTAGTGGGTGGTGTAGACGACGGCGGCGCCCTCCCCGGCCCGCTGCTTGACCACGTCCAGCAGCGCCTGCCGGGTCTCCGGGTCGGCACCGGCCGTCGGCTCGTCCAGCAGCAGCAGGGACGGCCGGTGGATGAGCGCGGCCCCGGCCTGGGTGCGGCGCTGCTGGCCGCCGGAGAGGAACCCGGCGCGGCGGTCCAGGAAGGCGGTGAGGTGCAGCGCGACGGCGAGCTCCTCGACCGCGTTGCGCAGGGCGGCGCGGCGCAGCCCGGCCAGGCTGCCGTACAGTTCGAGGTGCTCACGCACGGTCAGGGGCCGGTAGAGGGCGATGTGCTGGGGCGAGATGCCGATGATGCCGCGCGCCTCGGACGGCGGGCGGCCGTCCACGAGCACGGTGCCGCTGTCGGGCTTCAGCAGCCCGGAGACCATCTCCACGAACGTCGTCTTGCCGGCGCCGTTGTGGCCGACCAGGCCGACGATCTCGCCGGCCGCGACGCTCAGGGTGAAGCCGTCCAGGGCCTGGATGTCGTCGTAGCGTTTGGTGAGTCCGACTGCCTCTAGCACGGCAGTTCCTCCTCCGCTTTCTGCGTGTGCTCCGGGTGCCCGGCCGGCGGCGCCGGTTCGGCGGGCCGGGCGGACGGGTCGGGCGGGGCGGGCGGGGCGGCCCGCCGCAGGGTCTCGCGCAGTCCGACCCGGTCGAACTTGCCGTTGGCCGTGCGGGGCAGCCGCGGCAGCAGCTCGATGCGCCGCGGCATCATGTAGGCGGGCAGCTCCCGGGCCAGGGCGCGGGACAGATTCTCGGCCGAGGCCCCCGCGGCATCGGCGGGCCTGGCCGCCAGCACGATGTGGCTGCCGAGCCGCGGGTCCTCGACTCCGAAGGCCACGGCCTCGGCGGCCAGCCCGGTGGCGTACGCGGCCTCCTCGATCTCCGTGGGGCTCACCCGGTAGCCGGAGGTCTTGATCATCTCGTCGTCGCGGCCGACGAAGTAGAGGAAACCCTCCTCGTCCCGGTAGACGGTGTCGCCCGACCACACGGCGATCTCGGGCCGCCCGGTGGGCGGCCGGCCGGGCGCCGGGCGGAAGCGCTGCGCGGTGCGCTCGGGGTCGTTCCAGTAGCCGAGGGCCACCAGCGCGCCGCGGTGCACGAGTTCGCCGTGCTCACCGGGCGCGCAGGGCGTGCCGTCCGGGCGGACGACCAGCACCTCGGCGTTGGGGACGGCCCTGCCGATGGAGTCCGGGCGCCGCCCCGCCTCGGCCGGGTCGAGGTACGTGGAGCGGAACGCCTCGGTCAGCCCGTACATCAGATACGGGTCGGCGGCCGGGAAGATGTCCCGCAGCGCGGCCAGGGTGGTCCGGGGCATCCGGCCGCCGGTGTTGGCGAAGTACCGCAGCGCGGCCGTGGACTCCGCGGGCCAGTCCTGCTCGGCCAGTTGCAGCCACAGCGGCGGTACGCAGGTCAGGCCGGTGACCCGGTGCCGGGCGCACAGCCGCACCACCTCGCGGGCGCGCAGGTAGTTGACCAGCACCACATGGGCGCCGGCCACCAGAGCGGTGGTGAGCTGGCTGAAGCCGGCGTCGAAACTCAGCGGCAGCACGGCCAGCACCACGTCGTCGCGGGTGTGGCCCAGGTATCCGGCCACGCTGGCGGCACCGGCCAGCAGGTTGCGGTGGGAGAGCACCACGCCCTTGGGCCGGCCGGTGGAACCGGAGGTGTAGAGGATGGCGGCCACATCGTCGTCGATGACGTCCCCGGCACCGGGCACGGGTGCGCCGGGGAACGGCGGCTCGGTGCCCTCCAGGGCATGCCAGCCGGCGCTGCCGAAGGACACCACATGGGCGACGGAGCTCTCCGGGGCCAGGGCGCCGAGCACACCGGCGCGCCGCTCCTCGGTCGTGAGGACCACGCGCGGGGCGCAGTCGGCGAGGACGTGCCGCACCTGGCGGGACCGGTAGACGGGATTGAGGGGAACCAGCACACCGCCGGCCGCGGCGACGGCCAGCAGCGCGACCACGGTCTCGATCCGCTTCTCCGCCCAGACGGCGACCCGGTCGCCGCGCCGGACGCCGAGCCCGTGCAGGCCGTGCGCGACGCGGGACACCCGGTCGGCCAGCTCCCGGTAGGTCAGGGTCTCGGAGCGGAAGGTCACCGCGGGCCGGCCGGGCTCGCCGCAGGCGGTGAGCTGGTCCAGGCGGCGGGGCGGCTGCTCACACATCGGCTTCGACGACCTCGGCCCCGGTGAGCCGCTCGGCGGGGATCAGCGGGCCGACGGCCTCCCACAGCGAGCCGACCGTCTCGAAGGTCTCCTCGGTGATCAGCTCGTCGGGCAGCTCCAGGCCGTAGGTCTCCTCCAGGTCGGTGAGGAGCTGCACCACCCCCATCGAGTCGAGGCCGAGCGCGGACAGGTCGTCGCCCGGGGCGAAGTCGTCCCCGGACGCGACGGGCAGGTGGGCCAGCAGCGTCGTGCGGAACGTGCGCGGGATGTCCATCGTCACCAGTCCCTTGTCGGTAGCGTGTCGTGGCGCCGGGCAGCGGCGGGGGCGGGCGGCGGCGCGTGCCCGCCCCGGTGCTGCGAGTCCAGCAGGGGCCGCTCCTGAAGCGGCCTCATGCCGCTATCACGGGCGCGGTAGCGGGCGGAGAGTGCGGCGGTAGCGGGCCGGTAGCGCCCGGGTAGTGAGCCGATAAGGCGGTCTGGAACGGTGGCGGGACGCTGAGCCCACGGAACGGAACCAGGCTTCGGAGGAAACATGTCGACGGTCGCCCCGCCCGCCCGGTCGCAGTCCGCCCTTTCGCAGTCCGCCCTCCCGCAGCCCTCGCTGCCGCAGGTCGCGCTCGCGCCGGCCCTGGACGGCCGCGGCCGCGCAGGTGCCGCTGGTCCCGCCGTGGCCGCGGACGGCCCGGACGACCGCGCGGGCGCCCTCTACCGCTACGCCGTCCGCCACGGCGGCATCGGCGCGCTGGAGCCCGCCGCCGCGGAGCTGGGGGTGTCCCTGCCCGAACTGTTCCTCACCGCGGGACGGCTGGTCGAGCTGGGCCTGCTGCGCACCGACGACACGGCGGGCGGGCGGCTGGTGCCGGCGAGCCCTCAGGACGCGGAGGCACGGCTCGTGGCACCCGTGGAGCGGGAGATCTTCCGGCAGCGGGACCTGGTGGACCGGCTGCGCGCCCGCATCACCGCCGTCACCGACCCCTCCCCCGGGGCCGGCGGGGAGGGGCCCGCCGGGGCGATCGACGGCCTGCACGGCACGGCGGAGATCCGCGGCCTGTTCACCCTGGCCGCCGAGGTCTGCCGCAAGGAGCTGCTGGTGCTCCAGCCGGGCCACGAACGGGAAGACCTGCTGGAGCAGCTGCTGGCCCCCTGCTACGGGGTGCTGGACCGGGACGTGGCGGTGCGCGTCGTGTGCCCGCACCGCAGCCGGACCGGGTTCGCCGACCGGGCGCGGGCCAAACGGCTGGTGGAGAACGGCGCCCGGGTGCGCACCCTCAGCAGGGTGCCGCAGGCGACGGTGGTCTTCGACGACACCCTCGCCGTGGTGGTGGACCTGCCGCCCGGCCCGGACGGGCAGCCGACCGCCCGCCGGGTCCAGGACCGGGGCATGGTCCGCTTCCTGACCGACCTGTTCGACCAGCTGTGGGAGACCGGCACGCCGTTCACCTCCTCGGAGCCCGGCTACGCCGCCGCGGCGGACGATCTCCAGCAGGCCATCGCCCGGCTGATGGCACAGGGCCTGACCGACGAAGTGGTGGCGCGGCGGCTGGGCATGTCGGTGCGGACCTGCCGGCGGCACATCGCGAGCCTGCTGCGTGACCTGGACGCGGTCAGCCGCTTCCAGGCGGGTGTGCAGGCGGCCGGCCGGTTCACCATCAGCCCCTCCGCGCCCGCACCCGCGGTCGCGACCGCGCGGAGCGCATGACACGCCACGGACCGGAACGGCCGCGCACCGCACCCCACCGCACGACCGCGGCGAGGTGAGGTGCGCGGCCGTTCCGGGCCCCCACCCCCTGGCAACACGTCTGCGACCGGGCGGTCCTTGCCGACCCCAACACTCCTGACTACCGGTTCTGAGCATGCCCACAGCTCAGCGGGCACAACAGAGCCCCTTCCGCACACCACGTGGGCAGCGCACGGACGGGGCCAGGTGGGGCGGTCAGCGACGCTGCGCAGTGCCGATCAGTGTGCCGATGTGGCTGGGCCTGGGCGCGTCCAGCACCCGGACATGAGGGTCGGTGAGCCCGGCGGCGGACAGGAAGTCCTCCCATGCGTCAGGGGTGTAGCTGTAGCGGTAGGTGAACATCGCGGGTCCGGCGAAGCCGCCCTTGTACATGCCCTGCGGTCCATAGGCACCGGGGATGGCCGGGGGTTGGGAGAACACGAAGACTCCGCCCGGGTACAGGCGCCGTGCGACCAGGGGGAAGAGCCGGGCGGGGTCGGCGAACCACGCAGCGCCGAACATGGAGTAGATCGCGTCAGAGGTGGTGGCGTCGCTCTCCAGGTGCTCGATCACCTCCGCACAGATGAAGCGGACACCCAGCGGCCCCCACGTCTCGGCGGTGCGCTTCACCATCACCGGAGAGATGTCGATTCCTGTCGCCTCGATGCCCTGCTGAGCGAGGTAGGCCAGCGCCCGGCCGGTGCCGCACCCGAGTTCCAGCACACTCTTCGGGCTGTCCCCGAGGAGGAGGAATGGTCAAGTCCTGTGGATCAAGATCTTTTATTGCGTTGGTCGCATGAGTGATCTGATGGTCAGAGGCCGTGGAGGTTGGGGCGGGAGATGGCGGCTTCTGCGAACAGCCGGCGATAGAAGGGGCCAAGGCCGTCGGGGATGGCCAGGGACCGGAACGCCTCCTCGGCCGGCAGGAGACGGCGGTGGGCCATCTCGAAGCGTGGGTCCCATGGAGCCAGACGCACCTCTGCTCCCCACATCGACCGGACCAGCACCAGCCCTTCCTGGGGACCTCGCACGCAGAGGCCCCGGCTGAACCCGAGGAGCCGGCAATCCACCACCTCGGCGCAGGCTTCCTCACGGACCTCGCGGCGCATCGTGTCGACCCACTGCTCACCCCGCTCCGGGCGACCGGCGGGCAGACCCCACCGCTGTCCGTCTGGGCTGACCACGACGATCCGATCGCCGGCGGCGCACACCGCCTCCGCGCCGTGTGGCGTACCCGACGGTGGGTCAGGAGGCGGATACCAGGCAACGTGCCATTCCTGACCGTTGATGGATGCGGCGAAGTCGGCGCCATTCCCAGCGACGTCGTTCATGGTTTCGCTCCGTGAAGGGATCAAGCAGCAGTGGGGACGGGGTCTTCGTCGGGGCGTTCGACGAGGTGGCCGCGTTCGAAGCGGGCTCCGGCGCGGACGAGGACGACGAGGTGGGGTGCGTTGACGGCTCGCCAGCGAGCCTGAGCGGATTCCACCGGCTTGAAGACCATGGCCAAGGCGGCGGCCGCGCTGCCGGCGCCCTTGGTGACCTTCGTCCGCAGCCGCACGGTGGCGAACGTCGGCTCGATGGGATTCGTGGTGCGCTGGTGGATCCAGTGCTCGGCGGGAAAGTCGTAGAAGGCCAGCAGCTCGTCCACGTCGTCGGTGATCTTCTTGACGGCCTTGGGGAACTTCGCGCCGTAGGTCTTCTCGAACGCTGCGACCGCCAGTAGCGCGTGATCACGGTCCTCGCGTGGTAGATCTCCTGCAGGGCCTTCTTCGCCCCGGGCTGGGCCGACTTCGGGAGGGCGTCGAGGGTATTGGCGATCTTGTGAACCCAGCACCTCTGATGGCGGGCTTCGGGAAAGACCTCACCGAGGGCCTTCCAGAAGCCGCGCGCCCCGTCACCGACCGCGAGCACCGGGCCGCGCATGCCGCGGCGGGCGCAGTCGCGCGGCAGGTCGCCCCAGGAATCGGCTGATTCGCGGTAGCCGTCGCTCATGGCGATCAGCTCCTTGGTGCCGTCCGCGCGCACGCCCATCAGCACCAGCACGCACGACTTCGTCTCCCGCAGGCGTATGCGCAGATGGATGCCGTCGGCCCAGACACAGACGTAGTCGCTGCCGGACAGATCGCGCTCGCCGAACGCCTGATGGCCGGTCTGCCACTGCTGGGTCAGACGGGTGACCGTCGCCGGCGACAGGCCCGCCGAGCTGCCGAGGAACTGCTCCAGCGCGGGCACGAAGTCGCCGCAGGACAGGCCGTGCAGGTAGAGCAGCGGCAGCACCTCGCTGATCTTCGGTGACTTGCGGCACCACGGCGGGAGGATCGCCGAGGAGAACCGCTTGCGCTCGCCCGTTTCCTCGTCGACCCGGCTGTCGTTCACCCTCGGCGCCTTCACCTCGACCACCCCGGCCGCGGTGATCACGGGCACACCACCACGGTACCGCTCGATGGCTGCGGCCGTCCGGCTCGGTGGCGATGCCACGGGCTGCCCGACTTGCTCCGCTGCGCGGTCCGGCCGCACCTGCCTGCCTGAGCGTGGCTACCGAGGGAGTCGACTGCAAGAGGGCTGCCCCTCGCCTGTCATCACCCGTCTGGCTGCGGAAACCGTCCAACTGCCGGGGAGAGCCCCGGGGTGGGATGCTCCGGTCCGGTGGGCCGTCCGGCGGCTCAGGCGGGGGCGGGAAGGCGGAGGCGGGCGGGGTCGGTGGCGTGGAGCGTGAGCCAGCCCTCCCGGCGGGGGCCCTTGGTGTGCAGCAGCAGGGTGTCCCCGGGAGCGATCCGGCCGGCGGCCAGCGCCTGGTGGGCGGCGAGCCAGGCATCGCACGGGCCCCGGCCGGTGAACAGGTGCCCGGCGGTGTCGGGCGCCCCGGGCGGGGCGCCCTCGCCGCAGGCCACCACCTGCAACGGGCCGGTACCGCGCCGCAGACGCAGGGCCACCGCGGAGAACCGGGCGCCGCCCGCCCGGGCGTCGGCGTACAGGGGTTCGTCACAGATCAGGGCCGTTGCCCCGGCCGGCACGGCCCACTCGATCAGGTCCAGGACCAGGATGCCGCCGAGTTCCTCCAGGTGGGTGAGGCCCATGTCGTCGCCCTCCCACCGGAAACGGTGCACGAGCCCGGCGAGTTCGGCGACCATGGCGTCCCGCAGCGGGCCGGAGCGGACGAAGAACAGCGGCTCGTCCCGGGCGTCCTCGCCGCGCGCGGCCAGCGCGGCCAGCGCCAGGGCGCTGACGCCGTCCTCCCCCGCGGCGTCGCCGGGGGCGGCATCGGCGTCGGCGTCGGCGTCGGCGGTGACCATGAGGTGGTCGAGGGGGATGCCGGAGAAGGCGGAGGCACGGCGGGCCGCGGGCAGGATCGAGGCCGGGAAGGCGGAGAGCGGGACATAGCCGGTGTGCCAGCGTCCGGCGGTGGCGATGGCATCGACGCACAGCGAGGGGGCGAGG
The DNA here is from genome assembly GCF_011421595.1 of Streptomyces sp. YIM 98790. Classification (GTDB taxonomy): domain Bacteria; phylum Actinomycetota; class Actinomycetes; order Streptomycetales; family Streptomycetaceae; genus Streptomyces. The sequence continues at coordinate 26,560 of NZ_WTLH01000018.1, forward strand.
GGGGAGCCGGGCTCAGCCATCGGCCTCTCCCGACCGGTAGCCGCGGGCCACGTGCAGACGCTGGATGTTCCCGGTGCCCTCCATGAACTCGAACGCGCACACGTCGCGGGTCCACTTCTCCAGCAGCGGGTGGTCCAGCAGCCCGGCCGGGCCCAGCGCCGCCGCCGCCCAGTGCGCGGTCTCCACGGCCATGCGGGTCGCGCCCAGCTTGGCCGCGCAGGAGAGGTAACCGCGGTCCGGGTCGCGGTCGATCCGGGCGGCGGCCTCGTACACCAGGGAACGCGCGGCCTCGGCGCGGGCCACGGCCCGCCGGGCACCGGGAGCGCCGGGGCGGTGCTCCCGCACATGGGCGGCCATGGCCAGGGCGGTGCCCACGGCCGCCGCGGCGACGCGCAGGCGCATGGTGTTGAAGGTCCGCACCGCGCCCCAGATGCCGCGGCGGGTGGCCGGCAGGTGCTCGCCCAGCAGCATGTGCCCGGGGACGGGGACCCCGTCCAGCCGGATCTCGCTCAGCGCGGCCCCGCGCAGCCCCACCATGTCCAGGGGCTCCGCCCGCCACCCCGGAACCGGGAGCTCCACCAGGGCCGCCCGCACCGAGAGCGCCGAACGGCGGGTGCGGGCGAAGACGACTCCGATGCCGCCGCGGGCGCCGTTGCCGATGTAGCGCTTGGTGCCGTGCAGCAGCCAGCCGCCCTGCCCGTCCCGTTCCAGCCGGGACTCCATGGCGGTGGCGTCACTGCCCCGGCCCGGCTCGGTCATGGCGAAGAACGTCCAGGTGCGGCCGTCGCCGACCCGCTCGTAGAAGCGTTTCTTCTGCTCCTCGCTGCCCAGGAACTCGACGAAGGTGCCGGCCAGGCCCGGGGCGGGGCAGGCCAGCAGGGCGCCCACGTCGCCGCGGGCCAGCTCGCACATGCCCACCACGTTCTGGAGACAGGAGTGCCGGTCCGGCAGGACCGCGCCGGGCGGCTCGGGGCCCCACCGGTACTCCTCCGGGGTCTCGCCGTGCCGGATCGCGGCGTACACCTCCGAGTCGAGGTGCGGGGCCATGGTGTGGGGGTCGGTGTCGATGGACAGGGCGCGGGCGCGCAGGTCCTCGGCCGCCTCCCGGGCGCGGTCGCGCACCGCCCGGACCCTGCTGTCGAATTCGGTCATGGTTGTGCTCCTTCGTCGCGTTCGGCCAGGACCTCGACGACCAGGGACTGGACGTAGGCCCCCTGGCCGATCGCCACCAGCACGCAGCGGTCCCCCGGACGCAGCCGCCCGGCGGTGTCCGCGTGCTCCAGCGCCATCAGCGCGTCCCCCCCGAAGTTGTGGCCGCGCTCGGGGAGCAGATCGAGACAGATCCGGTCGGCCGGGATACCGGTGGTCCGGCTGAAGGAACGCCAGAACATCCGGTTGGAGAAGTGCGGCATCACCCAGTCGAGCCGCTCCGCGCTTCCGCCGGACGCCTCGGCCGCCCGCCGGACGGTGTCGGCCACCAGATCCGAGCAGGCCCGGCCGAAGGCGGCCAGTTCCTCGGCCGTCATCCGCAGGTTGCGGTGGAAACGGGCGTCCCGGGCACCGGCGGCGGCCAGACAGCGGTAGCGCTGGGGCACCGTGGCCCCGTGCGTGCCGCCGGTGCCGTCGGTGCCGCCGGCGCGGTTCACCAGGACGCCGACGGCACCGTCACCGCTGACCGTGGTGCCCTTGATGTAGCGGGCGACATCGCTGATGCTGCCCTGGTCGCCGCCGAGCAGCAGCACCTGCTCGTCGGGCCCGGCGCCCGGCCGGTGCAGGTAGCGGCGGGCGTACTCCACACCGCGCAGCACCGAGACGCAGTTCACGTGGGAGAGGCCGAAGAAGCGGCTGCCGTGCAGGCCGAGCCGGTCCCGCAGCCGGTCCGGGAAGTCACCGCCGAGGTCGTGCTGGGCCATGTGCAGGGTGTGGCCGTAGAGGACCAGGGAGGCGGTGGTGCCGGCCAGGGCGCCGTGGCCGGCCGCCGCCAGCAGGTCCTCCATGCGTTCGCCCCGGGCCAGCACCGGGCTGTCGCGCAGCCCGTAGATCCGGGAGAACATCTTGCGCTCCATGGCCCCGCAGCCGATGCGGGCCAGTACGTCGTCCACGGGTTCGGTCCCGCCGGGCAGCCGGACGGCCACCCGGGACAGTCCCACGCTCATGGTCCCCGTCCTTTCCCGACGGTCAGACCGTTGTCCTGGCGAACCCGGCCTCGATGTAGTCGGCCAGGCTGCCGACCGTCCGGAAGACGTCCGGGCCCAGTTCGTCGGGGTCGACCTCCAGGCCGATGGCGTCCTCCAGGCTCATCAGCAGTTCGATCACGCTGGTGGAGTCCAGCGCCAGGTCCTCGAACAGCCGCATCTCGGGGCTGACCTCGGGGAGTTCCTTGTTCAGCACGGCGGACAGGGCGGCCCGCAGGTGCTCGGTGATCTCGGTGCGGTCCATGGTCGGTGGTGTCCTCTCTGCGATGGCGTGACGCGGGCCCGGGGGCGGGCACGGGCGGTCGGTGCCGCGGGTCGGTGCCGCGGGTCGGTGCCGCGGCGGTTCCGGGAAAGGGTCCGGGGGTGTTGTTCCGGGCAGGGGTCTCAGACGGCGGCGGTGCGCAGCGCGGCGGCGCGGGCGGCGAGCGCCGGCCGGTCGGTCTTGCGGTTGGCGTTGAGCGGGAACTCGTCCAGGTGCTGGTAGCGCAGCGGGATGAGCTGCCGGGGGAAGAAGGTGCCCAGCTCCTCCATCAGGTCGGCGGCGGGGCGCTCCTCGCCCAGGTAGAAGGCGAACAGTTCGCCGTCCAGGGCGACCGCCACGGCATCGCGGACGCCGCGGCAGCGGCGCAGGCCCCACTCGACCTCGGCCAGCTCGATGCGGACGCCGTTGATCTTCACCTGGTGGTCGCGGCGTCCCAGGTAGGCGAGTTCGCCGCCGGGCAGGCGGCGCACCAGGTCGCCGGTGCGGTACCAGCGGCGGCCCTCGTGGGTGAGGAACCGGCCGGCGTCGTCCGCGGGATCGAGATAGCCGGGGACCATCTGCGGTCCGGTGACGCACAGTTCGCCGGTGTCCGGGGCGGGCCGGCCGTCGGCACCGGCCAGCAGGTACCGCAGGGCGGGGTGCACGGTGCCGATGGGCACGATGCCGTTGACGCAGCGCCCGGGCGAGGTCCGCGGGTCCCAGCGGTGCACGCTGCACGAGATGGTCAGCTCGGTGGGCCCGTAGAGGTTCTCCACGGCCGAGTGCGGGGCCGCGGCCTGCCAGTCGGCGGCGTCGTGGCCGAGCAGCGGCTCGCCGCAGAACAGGCTGTACCGCAGGGTCGGCATGGCGTCCGGGGTGAGCGCCCGCAGCCTGCGCACCAGGGAGATGACACTGGGCGAGGAGAACCACACGGTGATGCCGTGCCGGGCGATGAAGTCCGGGACGGTGGTGAAGGCACCCGGCGGCATGGAGACCAGGGTGCCGCCGCTGCCCCAGGCCGCGAACATGTCGAACATCGCCAGGTCGAAGGTGAGGTCGAAGGTCTGGGAGAACACGTCCTGCGGGGTGAACCGGTAGCGGTGGTGGACGAACTGCAGGTAGGCGTCCACGTTCCGGTGCAGCACGGGCACGCCCTTGGGGCGGCCGGTGGAGCCGGAGGTGAAGAGGATGTAGGCGGTGTCGTCCGGCGCGGGGGNAAGAGGATGTAGGCGGTGTCGTCCGGCGCGGGGGACGCGGGCCGCTCCAGGGGCGGTCCGCCGGGGTGCCGGATCACCGGGGTGCCGCCGAGTTCGTCGGCGAGTTCCGGCAGGACGGGGCGGGCGGAGTCGTCGGTGAGCAGCACGTCCGGCCGGGCCGCACAGATCATGCGGCGGGTCCGCTCGGCGGGGAACTCCGGGTGCAGCGGGACGACGGCGGCACCGGCGTATCCGGCGGCCAGTATCCCGGCGTACGCCTCCACGCTGCGGGCGGCCAGCAGACCGACCCGGCGGGGGCGGCCCTTGGCCGCGGCGGTGAGGGTGCCGGCCAGGGCCAGGGCGTGGGCGTGGAGTTCGCGGTAGGTGAGGGAGCGGCGGCCGATGCGCAGGGCCTCGCCGTCCGGGCTGGTCCGCAGGCCGCGCCGGAACCACTCGGGCAGGGTGGCCGCCGGAGCCGAGGTGCCGACCGGCTCCAGGAGTTGGTGGAACGGGTTCATGGCTGTCCTTCGCTGGGGCTGGGCCGGGTGGCCGGGGTGGCGTCGGTGAGGCGGAGGCGGGCGGGGTCGGTGGCGCGGAGGGTGAGCCAGCCCTCCCGGCGGGGGCCCTTGGTGTGCAGCAGCAGGGTGTCCCCGGCGGTGACGTGGCCGGCGGCCAGCGCCCGGTGGGCGGCGAGCCAGGCATCGCACGGGCCCCGGCCGGTGAACAGGTGCCGCGCGGTGTCGGGCGCGCCGGGCGGGGCGCCCTCGCCGCAGGCCAGCACCTGCAGCGGGCCGGTACCGCGCCGCAGACGCAGGGCCACCGCCGCGGGGACGGGCCGGCCGTCGCCGTCGCCGGGGGAGGTGCCGGGGGAGGTGCCGGTGCCGGTGAAGGCGGGCNCGCCCTCGCCGCAGGCCAGCACCTGCAGCGGGCCGGTACCGCGCCGCAGACGCAGGGCCACCGCCGCGGGGACGGGCCGGCCGTCGCCGTCGCCGGGGGAGGTGCCGGGGGAGGTGCCGGTGCCGGTGAAGGCGGGCTCGTCGCAGATCAGCACCGCGGCCGAGCCGGTCTCCAGGGTCCAGGCGGCCAGGTCCAGGACCAGGGTGCCGCCGAGTTCCTCCAGGTGGGTGATGCCGAGGTCGTCGCCCGCCCAGTCCAGGCGGTGGACCAGCCCGGACAGCGGTGAGGCGACGGCGTCCCGCTGCGGGCCGGAGCGCACGTAGTACAGCGGCTCGTCCCGGGCGTCCTCGCCGAGCGCGGCCAGCGCCAGGGCGCTGACGTCGGGGCCCCGGTCGGGCACCAGGAGGCGCAGTCCGGCGACGGGGATGCCGGTGGCCCGGGAGGTGGCCCGGGCCAGCGGGACCAGGTAGGCGGTGTCGGTGAGCGCGGGGGCCGGTTCGTACCGGGCGTGCTCGTGGCGGGCGACGGCGACGGTGCCGATGGAGAGGCCGAGGTCGCCGATCGCCGGAGGGGCACCGGCGGGGACGGCCTCGGGATGCGGTGCGGGGTCGGCCGCGGGACCGGCCGCGGGCACAGCCGCGGGATCAGCGGCCATCGGCGTCTCCCGACTGGTATCCGCGGGCCACGTGCAGACGCTGGATGTTGCCGGTGCCGTCCATGAACTCGAACGCGCACACGTCACGGGTCCACTTCTCCAGCAGCGGGTGGTCCAGCAGCCCGGCCGGGCCCAGCGCCGCCGCCGCCCAGTGCGCGGTCTCCACGGCCATGCGGGTCGCGCCCAGCTTGGCGGCACTGGAGAGGTAACCGCGGTCCGGGTTGCGGTCGATCCGGGCGGCGGCCTCGTAGACCAGGGAACGCGCGGCCTCGGCGCGGGCCACGGCCCGCCGCGTGCCGGGGGTGCCGGGGCGGTGCCGGGCGATGTACTCGGCCATGGCCTGGGCGGTGCCCACCGCGGCGGCGGCTACCTGCATCCGCATGTTGTTGAAGGTCTGCACCGCTCCCCAGATGCCGCGGCGGGTGGCCGGCAGGTGCTCGCCCAGCAGCATGCCGCCGGGGACGGGCACCCCGTCCAGCCGGATCTCGCTCAGTGCGGCCCCGCGCAGCCCCACCATGTCCAGGGGCTCCGCCTGCCACCCGGAGGCCGGGAGTTCCACCAGGGCGGCCCGGATGTGGAGGGGGGAGGGGCCGGTGCGGGCGAAGACGACTCCGATGCCGCCGCGGGCGCCGTTGCCGATGTAGCGCTTGGTGCCGTGCAGCAGCCAGCCGCCCTGCCCGTCCCGTTCCAGCCGGGTTTCCATGGCGGTGGCGTCACTGCCCCGGCCCGGCTCGGTCATGGCGAAGAACGCCCAGGTGCGGCCGGTCCGCACCCGCTCGTAGAAGCGCTTCTTCTGCTCCTCGTCACCCAGCAGGGCGACGAAGACTCCGGCCAGGGCGGGAGACGGGCAGGCCAGCAGGGCACCCACGTCGCCCCGGAAGAGTTCCAGGACGCTGACCATGCTCTCCAGGCAGGAGCCGCGGCCCGCCGGGTCGTCGCCGCCGGCGAGGGCGGGGGCGGGGGCGGGGGATGCGGAACGGTACTCCTCGGGCAGCGCGGACTCGCGGATCATGGCGAAGGCCGGGGAGTCCAGGTGCTGTTCCATGGCGTGCGGCTCGGCGTCGATGGACAGCGCGCGGGCGCGCAGGTCCTCGGCCGCCTCCCGGGCGTGGTCGCGCACCGCCCGCAGCCGGGCGTCCAGCTCGATCATGCGGCCTGCCCTCCCTGCTGCCGGTCGGTCCAGACGTTGGCGACGAGCGCGGAGACGTACAGGGCCCGGGCGGGGTGGTCGGCGATGTAGCCGGAGGCGCCGAACAGCTTGGCCACCTGCCAGCCCAGGTCGTCGAGGCGGTTGTGCAGGTCGGCCAGCGCCTCGGGGTCGTCGTCCCCGGTCAGGGCGTGCTCCCGCAGGAGCTCCACCTCGGCGATGATGTCGGCCACCGCGCCGGTGATGAGCTGTTTGCGGATCAGCGGCTCGTCCCCCGCGGTACGTTCGGACAGGTGCTCGACGGCCTCGTCCAGCAGGCGGCGGACGATGCCGAGCCGGACCGCGGCGATCAGCCGGGCGGCCTCGGCCTGTTCGGGCGTGCCGGCGGGGCGGGGGCCGGGGCAGGCGACGAAGGCGATCTCCTCGCGGTCGGCCAGCGGGTGGGTCCGGACCCGGGCGCCGGGCGGCACGTCCGGCGCGGGGAGCGCGGCCCAGGGGCCGGGCGCGGCGGCAGCGGCTCCCCGGCCGGAGAGCGCCGGCCGCTCGGACAGCGCCGACAGGGCGGCGGCCAGCCCGGCGGCCAGCCCTTCCTGACGTGCCGTCCGTTCGGCCCGGTGCAGCAGGGTGGTCATGTCAATCCTCCTCGACCTCGACGATCACGGCCTGGAAGTAGGCGCCCAGGGCCAGTGAGAGCAGCACGCAGCGGTGTCCGGGACGGAGCCGTCCGGTGCTTTCGGCGTGTTCCAGCGCCATCAGCGCGTCGCCGCCGAAGTTGTGGCCGCGCTCGGGGATGAGATCCGTGCAGATCCGGTCCCGGGGGATGCCCGTCAGACGGCCGAAGGTGCTCCAGAACATCCGGTTGGACAGGTGCGGCATCACCCAGTCGATGTCCGCGGGGGTCAGTCCGGCGTCCCGTACGGCGCGCAGCGCGGTGTCCACCGCCTGCTCCCGGCAGACCTGGCTGAACAGGACGGCCCGGTCGGCGGACAGGTCCTTGCGGTGGAAGCGGGCGTCGCGGGAGGCCGCGCCGCCCAGGTAGCGGTAGCGGGCGCGGCCCCGGGGGCGGACCGCCACCGCGATCACGCCGTCGCCGCCGACCGCCATGCCCGGCATCACCCGGGAGGCGTCGTGCACGCTGGCGTGGTCGCCGCCGAGGATCAGCACCCGGTCGTCGGGGGATACGCCGGGGCGGCGCAGGTAGCGGCGGGCGATCTCCACGCCGCGCAGCACCGAGACGCAGTTGATGTGGGAGAGGCCGAAGAAGCGGCTGCCGGGCAGGCCGAGACGGGCGCGCATGCGGTCGGCGAAGCCGCCGCGGAGGGCGAACTCCTGGGTGAGCAGGGTGTGGCCGTACAGCACCAGGGAGGCGTGCCCGCCGCCCAGTGCCTCGCGGCCGGCCGCGGTGAGCAGGTCCTCCCACTGTTCGCCGGGCGCCAGCGAAGGGCTGTGGCGCAGCCCGAACAGGGTCTTGAACAGGCGGCTCTCGGCGGGGTCGTGGCCGGTACGGCGCATGATGTCGGTGACCTTCTCCACCCGGCCGGGCAGCCGTACCGCCACGCGCTCCAGGCCCACCCCGGTGCTCACCGCGGCGGTCACCTCGGCAGCCCTCCCCGGTCGGCGGCGGGCACCGCGGCCGACCCGGCGGGACCGGCGGACTCTGCGGAGTCGGCGGGACCGGCGGGAGCGGCGGGACCGGCCGCGGTGACCAGCCGCTGGGGGCGGAGCAGGTCCTCCGGCCGGTCGCGTTCCCGCACCAGGTGCGCCCGCCCGCCGGTGACCAGCACCTCGGCCGGGAAGCCGTGGGAGAGGAACAGACCGGGCGACGCGGAAGGGCCGTAGGCGCCGGAGTTGAGCACGCCGATCAGGTCACCGGGCACCAGGTCGGGCAGTTCGGCCTGCTTGAGCAGGGAGTCGTTCGGGGTGCACAGCGGCCCGGTGACGTTCCACGGCCGGGGCTCGCCGGCCTCCCGGTCGCTCAGCAGCACCGCGGGGAAGTTCCGCTTGACGAAGGAGCCGATGCCGACGGCCGCCATGTGGTGGTGGGTGCCGCCGTCCGCCACCGCGAACCGCTCCCCCAGGGATTCCTTCACATAGCGCACGCCCAGCACATAGACGCCGGCCCGGGCGGCCAGGTAGCGGCCGGACTCCATGATCAGCCGGGTGCGGGGGTGAGCGGCGGCGAAGGCGTCCAGCAGCGGGTTGATCTCCCGGCCCGCCTCGGCCGGGCCGAGCTCGGCCTCGCCGTCGAAGTAGGGCACGCCCAGGCCGCCGCCGATGTCGACCGCGTCCAGGCGGATGCCGGTGGCCGCGGCGATCCGCTCGGCCAGGTCCAGGATGTAGCGGGTGTTCTTGCCGAGCACCCCGGCGTCCAGGATGCGGGTGCCGAGATAGACCTGGATACCGGCCACGTCGGCGTGCCAGTAGCGGGCGGTGAGGTCCCCGGCGGCCAGCACCTGGGCCTCGTCGATGCCGAACTGGCGGGGCTTGCCGCCCATGGTGAGCCGGGAGCCGCTGATCGCCAGGGCCGGGTTGACCCGCAGCAGCACCCGCTGCCGGATGCGGCGGGCGGCGGCCAGCCGCTCGATCCGGTCGAGTTCCGCGAACGACTCGCAGACCACCGCGTAGACGCCGGTGTCCAGGCAGGCGGCGAGTTCCTCCTCGCTCTTGCCGGGGCCCAGGAAGAGGATGTTCTCCGGCTCGGTGCCGGCCGCCAGCGCGGTACGCAGCTCGACGAGGGAGGAGACCTCGGCGCGGGCGCCGCCGGCGCGCAGCGCGGCGAAGACGCTGATGTTGGGGTTGGCCTTGAGCGAGTAGAAGACCTCCAGGGCCGGGTGGAGCGCACGGCGCAGACCGGTGACGGTGGCGGTGAGCAGATCGCCGTCGTAGACATAGAGCGGGGTGCCGAAGCGCTCGGCGAGCTCGCGGTAGCCGATGCCCTGGACGCTGGTGCCGCGCATCGCCTCGGTGACCGCGGCGACGTCCAGGATGCCGGGCCCGCCGGTGCCGTGCCCGGCGTTCGCGTCCGGCGAGTCGGGTGTGCCGGGTGTATTGGGTGTGCCGGGTGTGTTGGGTGTGTTGGGGGAGCTCATGACGTCATGCCTGCCATTTCCCGCAGCCGCTGCTCCGCCTCCCGGCGCACGGCAAGGGCGGTGTCCGGGCCGTCGGCGACGCAGATGCCGTAGAGCCGGCCGTGGAAGCCGCCTTCGCCGGTGTCCGCGGCGTTCAGCGTGGCGAAGTTGTTGATCAGCAGCCCGGTCCGGCCGGGGCGGTCCATCAGCAGGTCCCCCAGGGCCGCCTCGACCTCGGCGAAGCGGTGACGACGGGAGAGCCTGAGGCCGAAGGTGGCGGCGATGGCGTGCCGGCCCTCGGGGATGAACCGTTCGGCGATCCGGCTCTGGTAAGTGGACATGTTGAACCTGGCGTTGATCTCCAGGCAGGGGTAGAGGGTGCCGTCGCGGCCGAGCATGGCGTCCACGCCGACCATGCCGTAGTAGCCCTCGGCGTACAGGGCCTCCCCGATCACCTGCACGGCGTCGTGCAGCTGCGCGGACGCGGCCGGGGGAAGCTCCACCGGGAAGCGGTGTCCCTGGTGGACGCCGTCCCGCAGCACGGCCGCCTTGACGGTCTCGAACCGGACCCGGCCGGTGCGGGAGATCACGAACTGGTAGTTGAGGTCCAGGGCGTGCTCGATCCAGGTCTCCACCACCAGGGCGGCGGGCGCGTCCGGGCCCCGGCGTTCGATCAGCCGCAGCAGCCGGGCCGCGGACCGCTCGTCCTCGATCACCACCATGCCGCGGCCGGAGACGCCCAGGGACTCCTTGACCGCCACCCGCCCGCCGTCGGCGAGCTGGGCGGAGAGCGCGCCGCGCAGTTCGCCGACCCGCTGGCAGACCCGGCCCGGCACGGCGGTCAGACCGGCCGCCGCCACCAGCCGGTGGCTGAAGATCTTGCCGTTGACGGCCTTGCAGGTCTGCGCGGAGGGTCCGGCCAGCGGCAGCCCGGTCTCCTTGGCCAGCAGCTCCTCGTGGGGCGAGACGCCCAGCGGCATCAGGTAGGTGCGGCCGTCGTCCAGGGCGCGGAGCCGGTCGAGCAGGCCCGGGGAGGCGAGGGCGTCCTCGGTGACGGTGCGGGCGGGCTCGCTGTGCTCGGCCCAGACGGTGCGGCCGGCGGCGGCGCCCAGCCGGTCCAGGTAGCGGGCGAACTCCTCGTCCATGGGCGCCTTGAGCATCACCACATCGCCCTCACCGGCGAGCAGCACGCCCAGCTCCTCCATGCGATTGACGGTTGCGTCGGCAAAGGAGATCCCGGCCCCGGGGAGCTTGGGTTCACCGGCGGCCCAGCTCCTTTCGACCTCGAAATTGTTGATGAAGACGAAGCGGGCCTGGGGATCGCCCGTCAGATCGGATTTCAGTCGCTGGACGAAATTCATCGGGCACTCCCGGAATTCTCGGTGGTCGTCGGGCGCATCCGCCGGGCGAGCGTGCGCAGCGGGCGGGCACTGTTCAGCCGGCGCGGGGACACGCCCGCCCAGCCGTGCTCGGCGAGGGCGGCCAGCACCCGGGGCAGCCGCAGCACGCGCCCGCCCGCCGCGGCGTAACCGGCCCCGGGGTCGACCCGGTCCGGGTCCAGGCCGTTGGCCTCGGCCACGGCCGCGGTCAGCGCCCGCTCGGCGGCGGTCGGAGACGGGGCCGGCGGAGCGGGGATGCCGCCGGCGGCGGTGGCGGTGGCGGCGCTGACGGTGATGCGGAAGGCGGCCGGGCAGCGGGCCGCGGGGTGGTCGTGCACCGCGCCCAGCAGGTGGGTGCGGAGTTCGGCGGCGGTGACCGGCCGGCCGGCGGTCACCTCGGCGGTCAGGCCGGGTCCCTCGTCGCCCTCGTCGCCCTCGTCGCCCTCGCGGCGGCCGTCGTGGCCGGCGGTGACCCGGGCGGCGGTGACCGCCTCGTGCTCGCGCAGCGCCGCCTCGGTGGCGTCCAGGTCCACCAGGTCGGTGCCGATGCGCACCAGCCGGCGGGCGGGCGGCGGCGGAAAGGCCGGCAGTCCGGCGGCCCGGCTCACCCGCAGGTCGGCGGTGCCGTCCCGGTGCGCGTGCAGCAGCGTGGCGTAGCCGCGCAGGAAGCGGGCCGCCGCATCCCGGTCCATCACCGCGTCCAGGACCTGGAGGGCGAGGGTGATCCCGTCGCTCCATTCGTAGACCCGGAAGTAGAGATCCGAGCCGGCCCGGGCCCAGTCGGCCGGTGCGGGGTTCCAGGTCAGCCGGTCCCGGCGGGTGCCGCAGGAACGCGGCCGGTTGTCCAGGAAGTTGAGCTCGGACACCACTCGCATCCGCTGCCCGCGCCGGGCGCTCTCCCGCGCGACGGCCTCCTCGACCTGGTCGAAGGGCACGTGGGCGTGGGCGATGGACGCCTCGATGCGCTCCGCGGCCCTCCGCAGCACCTCGCCGAACGGCGGGTCGTCGGTGAGGTCCAGCAGCACCGGCGTCGGATAGGACTGGCAGGTCATCACCGAGGCGGAGCCGCCCGCCTCGCGCTGGCTGGTGTAGATGCGGTGGGCGATCCGCCGCTCGCCGGTGTAGGCGGCGAGGGTGACGGCGAAGGCGGCCACATGCACGGCCGAGGGCCACACCCCGGCCCGGGCGGCGATGTCGCGCGCGGCGCCGAGCAGGGCGGGCGTGGTCAGGGCGGCGCTGTGCGCGGCGTCCGGGGCGGCCGGCCGGGTGCGGCGGCGCGCGTACACGTCGGCAGGCAGCTCGCGCACGGTCCGCCGCCAGTGGGCCAGCGCCTCCTCGGGGTCGGTGGCCTGCTCCCGGCGGGCGAGGTCGACGGGCTGGTGGACGACCGGCGGCAGGCTCACCGGGCGGCCGGCCACCCGGGCGGCGAGCAGGGCGTCCAGTTCGCCGCTGAGCCGGTCCAGGGCCACGTCGTCGAAGGCCAGATGGTTGAAGACCAGGTGCAGGCGGAGCAGCCGGCCGCCGGAGGTGACCGCGCAGGCCCGCAGCGGCCATTCCCGGGCCAGGTCGAACGGGGCCTGGTAGAGCTCGCGCACCGTGCGGACGGGGTCGTCGGCGGTGTCCGCCTCGATCAGCGGCAGCGGGGCGAAGGGCTGCACCAGCTGGCGCGGCCAGGGCCGGGCGTACAGGTCGTAGACGGTGCGCAGGCCCTCGTGCCGGCGGACCAGGTGGTTCAGGGCGGCCCGGACGTGCGTGGTGGTGCAGCCCTCGGGCAGCGGGTAGCTGGTGGTGATGTGCGCCTCGTGGCGGGACGCCTCGGGTGCGTGCAGATAGCGCAGCACGTGATGGTGCTGGCCCCAGCACAGGGGCGCGGTGCGGATCGCCGCTGCCATCGTTCCCTCCCGCCGCATCGTTTGCCGGTCACGTTTTCCTGGCCACATGCTGGCGGGTTCCGCGCGTTTTCGTCAGGGGCTCACGGTGACATCAAGGGGACGGCACAAAGCTGTCATTGACATCCCGTATTCCGGCGCGGGAATCTCGAATCGCCACCGCCGGACGGGAATTCCCGCCACCGGATTGACGGAGGCGAACCGTTCTCGCATCTCACGACGAGGAGAATCACCATGGCAAAGGTTGCCACCAAGGCCGTCGCCACCAAGGCCGTCGCGACCAAGGCGGTTGCCACCAAGGCGGTCGCGACCAAGGCGGTTGCCACCAAGGCCGTCGCCACCAAGGCGGTTGCCACCAAGGCCGTCGCCACCAAGGCGGTCGCGACCAAGGCGGTTGCCACCAAGGCGGTTGCCACCAAGGCCGCGTGATCGTCGGCGGTGTGGCGGCGGTGTTCCCTGTCGCCACACCGCCGCCGGACCCCCTCGGAGCGAGAACGGACAGCACCACCGCACCACCGCACCACCGCACCACGAGAGAACACGGGAAACGGAGGACGCCATGCGGGAGACCCTCGCGGAGTGCGAGCGGGCCGGCCACCGCGACGGCCTGGCGGCCGGCCTGGGGCCGGCGCTGGACGGCGCGGGCGCCGACGCCGCTCCGGGCAGCGTTGCCGCGCTGCCGTCCGCGGCGGTGCCCCCGCGGGCGTCCCTCGTACCCCACCCCCTGGCAGCCCGGGAGGGCGTCAGCTTCGTGCGGCGCCCCGCCCGGCACCGCTCCGCCACGCCGGAACGGCTCACCGCGCTGGCCGCCAGACTCGCGGCGGTGCGGCTCGGGCTGACCCGGCGGCTGGCCGAGCGGGCCGTGGACCATCTGTCGGGGCGGGTCGGCGGCGGCGAGCCGCTGATCCGGCGGCAGCTGGTTCTGGGCACGCTGGCCGACGCCCGGGTCGAGCTGGAGGTCGCGCGCCGCACCCTGCGGGTCGCCGGATCGCTGCCCGCCGCCGTGGCCGAGGTGCACGACCGGCTCACCGAACTGGACTGGGAACTGGCCAAGCTGCTGGGCGGCTCCGGCTACGCCGGCGACAGCGCCGTGCGCGGCGTCGTGGTGTCCCGGCTGGTGGCCAACTGCTGGGTCGCCCGGGAGGCGACCGGAGAGGCCGCTCCATGACCCCCGCCACCCCGACCGCCGACGTCACCGGTGGCGCCGCCACCGCCACCGCCGGCACGACCGGCACCGCCACCACCGGCACCGCCACCGCCGGCGCGACCGGTTCCCCGGCCGCCGCTGCCGCCGCCGCTGCCGTCGCCACGGGCAGGGCCACGGGCACAGCCGCGGCGGGATCGCTGCCGCCCGCGGTCCGCGACCTGGTGGCCGGCTGCCGCGAACTCGGCGCCGAGCTGCGCACGCTGGCCCTGGCCGTGGACCGCACCCCGGAGGACCACCGGCTGCTGCGCCGCTCCGGCGCCCTGGAACTGCTGCGCGTGGTCGGCACCCCGGAGCGCTTCCGGCCGCACCCGGTGCCCGCCTGGGCGCGTGAGTTCACCGCCTCCTGCCTGGGCCGGGTGGCGGCCAACATCGAACTCGCCCGCGGCGACGCCGGCGTGCTCAACGCCTGCGCGGCCCCCTCGCTGGCCGGGTTCACCGTGGACGCCCTCGGCGACGAGCGCCAGCAGGAGTTGTTCTACGGCGAACTGGCCCGCACCGGATGCTGGACCTTCTTCGGCATGACCGAGCCGGAGCACGGCAGCGACGCCACCGCCCTGCGCACCCGGCTGGACCGGGACCCGGCCGGCGGCTATCTCATGCACGGCACCAAGCGCTATGTGGCCAATGCCGAACGCGGTTCCATCGGCGTCGTCTTCGCCCGCGTCGGACCGACCCCGCTGTCCATCCGGGCGGTACTGCTGAAGCGCCCGGCGCCCGGCTTCACCGGCTCCCCCCTGGAGATGCTGGGGCTGCGCGGAGCACGCATCGGCGAGATGCGCTTCGACTCGGTGCCGGTGCCCGAGGAGCACGTCCTCGGCCGGCATCTGCCGCTGTCCCGGCGCGGACTGTGGGGCGCCAACCGGGCGTTCACCGTGGTCCGGCTGCAGATCGCCGCCCAGGCGCTCGGGGTCGCCCATGCCATCCACGACCAGGTGCGCGCCCTGCGGCCCGGCCGCCCCGGCCACGACCTGGTCACCGCCCGGCTGGATGCCGCCCGGCAACTGCTGTACGACACCGCCGCCGAGGTGGACGCCCGGCCCGACGACCGGGAGCCGGCCTGCGTGGCCAAGCTGCACACCACCCATCTCGCGGTGCGCACCGCCCGCTGGGCCGAGCGGGAGCTGCCGCCCGGTGCGCTGGCCGGGCACCCGCTGCTGGAGAAGTGGTGCCGCGACGTCTGCGCCTTCGAATTCATGGACGGCACCACCAACATCCTCCGGCTGGCCGTCGCACCCGCCCCCGCATCCCACAGGGAGGGTTCATGACACCCACCGCGCACCACACCGCGCCACCCACGGCGCCACCCACGGCGCCGGATACCGCGCCGCACGCCGAGCCGGATACCGAGCCGGATGCCGCGCCGCGGTGGTCCGGCCGTCCCCGCACGCCGGAGGACACCGACGCGGTGCTGGCGATGTTCACCGAGCCGGACTTCTACTACCGCACCGACCGTCCGGACACCCGGTCCGAGGCGGAGATCCTGCGGCTGCTCGACGACGACACCCGGCTGCTGCTCGCCGACGGCCGCCCGGCCGGGCTGTACGCCGTTCAGGCCGCGGGCGCCGCGCACGGCTGCCACTACCAGGTGGAGCTGCGCCTGACCGGCGAGGCGCCGCTTGCGTGGTGGGTGTCCGCCTACCGGGAGCTGGTGCGCGCTCTGCGGTGGGAGCGCGAGGTGGTGCGGATCGCCCTGCCGCTGCACGAGTTCGACGACCGCGGGCTGCGGTTCGCCCGTGCCGCCGGCCTGACCGAGGAGGGCACCCTGGCCCAGGTCACGGCGCGCGGCGGCGGACGGCACGGCCGCGTCTTCTTCGCCCGGATCTTCCCGCCGGAACGGACAGGGGCACCACGATGACGAGGCTGCGCGGATACCGCGGCACCGACCGCGAACTGCTCGCCGGCCCCTGGCTGCCGGGGGAACTGCTCGGCCTGCCGGTGGCCGGCCGGCCACCGCTGGCGGAACCGGCGGCGGTCGCCGAGCCGGACGGCACCGAGGGCGGGCGGGACGAGCTGTGCATCGTCCCGGACACCGGCTTCGTCCGCTGGACGGATATCGACTGGGTCAACCGCCGGGCCTGCCTGGAGATCGGGCTGCACCGCCGCCCGGACGACCTTCCCGGCCTGCTGGCGGCGGCCGTGGAGCACGGCTTCCACGGCCTGAATCTGCACCGGCTGTACGGCTGGGTCACTCCGGCCGCGCAGCCGCCCGCCGCCGCGCTGGCGGCCTGCGGCTTCCGGCGGGAGGCCGTCGCGCCGGAGGGCATGTGGTTCGACGGCCGCGCCGTCGACCGGGAGATCTGGGGAGCGGTACGCCGTGACTGACAGCCTGACCGACACCACGACCGGCACCACGACCGGCACCGCGGCCGGCACCGCGGCCGGCACCGCGGCGGGCGGCTCGACCGCGACCGCCGCACCGCCCGAGGCCCGGGCCGGAACCGACGCCGACACCGCGCCCGGGCTCGTTCTGCTGGACGCCACGGCCGCCGCAGCGGCCCTGCGCGCCGCCGGGGACGCCGCCCGCGGCTTCCTGGACACCGACCCCGTCACCCAGAACGATCCCCTGCTGGCCCGCACCCTCACCGGTGCCGAGGCGCAGGTCTTCCGGTCCGGTGACGCGCTGGTCGGCTGGGCCCCCAATCCCCGGCAGCCCCGCCAGGCTTACGTCGCCGCCACCTCCCCGGACCCCGCGCCGCTGCGCGCCCTGCTGGAGTTCCTGGCCGCCTACCAGCGGTGCACCTCCTGCCTGGCGCTGGTGCCGGACGGCAGCCCGATGGCCGCCGCGGTCGCCGCCTGCGGCTTCACCGCCACCGGCGTGCTGCGGGACCACCGCTTCCAGGGCGGCGCCCACCGGGACGTCCTCGTCCACTTCCGGAAGGCGGAGAACCCATGCTGAACGCGACCATCCGGCACTTCACCGAGGACGACATCCCGCTGCGCGCCATGCTGCTCCGCGACCCGCGCTTCCAGGCGAATCTGACCGACTTCGCGGTCTCCATCGACGACGAGACCCTGTCCGCCGACGTGCGCACCACCATCGCGGAGAGGCAGCAGGAGAAGCGGATCTTCGCCATGTGCACCCCCAGGGGCGACGTCATGGGGTTCTGCTGGATCACCTCGGTGGACTGGCGGAGCCAGACCTGCGAGCTGTCCTTCGGTGTCTTCCCCCGCTTCCGCGGCGGGCCGGGTGCGCTGGCCGTCCAGGCCGCCCACGACTATCTGCGCGCCGAGCTGAACATGCGGGTCATCGTCAACCAGGTGCTGGAGCACAACACCATGCTGCAGTCCGCCGAGACCCTGGCGGCCAGCCGACAGGTGCGCTGCGCCTACGACTCCTACACGGTCGGCGAGTGGCGCTCGGCCTGCTACTGGAGCCTCACCGAGGAGGACGCGCGGGCCGAGCTGGAGGCCCGGCAGGCCCGCCATCGCGAGCTGGTGGAACGCATCCGCGAGCGCGGCCGGCGCCAGGGCGGGAACCCGGACGGCACGCAGGACCGGGACGGGTCCCCGCCCGTGGCGGGAGGTTCCTGATGCCCGGTTACCTGCGCTTTCCCACCCTGCACGGCGAGACGATCGTCTTCGCCTGCGAGGACGACCTGTGGAGCGTCCCGGCCGGCGGCGGCCAGGCCCGCCGGCTGACCGCCGGTGTGTCCGAGGCCGCCCGCCCCCGGCTGTCCCCCGACGGCACCCGGGTGGCGTTCACCGGCGCCGACGACGGCCCCACCGAGATCTGCGTACTGGACCTGGCCGGCGGCGGCCCGGCCCGGCGCCTCACCTACCAGGCCGCCCGCTGCGCCACCGCCGGCTGGCACCCGCGCACCGGGGAGATCCTCTACGCCTCCGCCGCCGAACAGCCGGCCGGCTTCGGCAACCGGCTGTTCGCGGTGCACCCGGACGGCGGCCCGCCGCGGCTGCTGGGCCCGGGAATCGCCGACGCCGTCGCCCACGGACCCGGCGGCCGGGTGGTGCTCGGCCGCAACACCGGCGACCCGGCCCGCTGGAAGCGCTACCGGGGCGGCTGCACCGGCGAGCTGTGGATCGCCGACGACGAGGCCGGGCCGTACCGGCGGCTGGTGTCCCTGCCCGGCAATCCGGCCTTCCCGTGCTGGGCCGGGGACCGGATCTGCTTCGTCAGTGACCACGAGGGCACCGGGAACGTCTACTCCTGCCTTCCCGACGGCGGCGATCTGCGCCGCCACACCCGGCACCGCGACTTCTACGTGCGCCATCTCTCCGGGGACGGGCGGCGGCTGGTCTATCAGGCCGGGGCCCGCATACACCTGCTCGATCCCGCGGCCCCCGGCGACGGCGGGGCCGGCCCCCGGCCGGTCGACATCCGGATCACCTCCTCCCGCGACCGGTGCGGACGCCGCTTCGTCCCGGCCGGGGAGCATCTGGACGGCGCCCGGCTCAGCCCGGACGGCACCCGGCTGGCGCTGGCCGCCCGCGGCCGGGCGTTCACCCTGGCCCCCTGGTCCGGACCGGTGCGGCGGCACGGCCGGCCCGAGGGCGTGCGCCACCGGCTGCCGGACTGGCTGCCGGACGCCTCCGCGCTGGTGGCGGTGGCCGCCGACGACGGCCCGGAGGAGCGGCTGGTGCTGCTCCCCGCGGACGGCACCGGCCCCGAACGGGAGCTGGTGGCCGGCGGTTTCGGCTGCGTCACCGAACTCGCCGTCTCCCCCGCCTCCCCGGTGGTCGCCTTCGCCACCAACCGGCAGGAGCTGTGGACGGTGGACGCCGCCGCGGAACGGCCCGTCCCCCGGCTGCTGGACACCGCCCGGCACGAGCGGATCGAGGACCTGGCCTGGTCACCGGACGGCCGCTGGCTGGCCTACACCTTCCCCGTCTCGCCGCAGACCTCCGCGATCCGGATCGCCGACGTGCCGGCGGGACGGCACCACCAGATCACCGAACCGGTGCTGCGGGACAGCTCGCCGGAGTTCGACCCGGAGGGCCGGTATCTGTACTTCCTCGGCCAGCGCACCCTGAGCGCCGAGTACGACCAGGTCCTGTTCGGCCTGGGCTTCACCTTCGGTGCCCGGCCCTACCTGGTGACGCTGCGGGACGGCGATCCCTCGCCGCTGGGGCGGGGGCCGGAGCAGTCCGCACCCGCCGCCGCCCCCGCCGGAAACGAGCCCGGCAACGATCCCGGGGAGGCCGACGAGCCCGGGAAGGCCGACGAGCCCGGGGACGGCTCCGGGCCGCCCGCGGTGCGGATCGACCTGGACGGCATCGCCGACCGCGTGGTGCCGCTGCCGGTGCCCGAGGGCCGCTACACCGCGCTGACCGCCCTGCCCGGCCGGGTGCTGGTGCACGCCGCCCCGGTCACCGGCCCCGATCCGGACGGCTCCGGCACCGGGGCCGGAGGCGGCGCCGCGGCCGGTGCCGAGGCCGCCGCCACCGTGACCCTGGTCGACCTGGCCACCGGCGAGGTCGCCGAGGACTGCCTCGGCCCGGTGGACGAGCTGTCCGCGGACCGCCGCGGCGGGGTGCTGCTGTACCGCTCCGGCACCCGGCTCCGGGTGATGGCCGCCGACCGGCTCGACGAGTACGACCCCGACGCCCCGCCCGGACGGCACAGCGGCTGGGTCGACCTGGACCGGGTCCGGGTCGAGGTGCGCCCGGAGGCCGAGTGGCGGCAGATGTTCCGGGAGGCGTGGCGGCTCCAGCGGGAGAACTTCTGGGACGCCGGCATGTCGGGGCTGGACTGGGAGGCGCTCTACGCCCGCTACGCCCCGCTCGTCTCCCTGGTCGCCTGCCGTTCCGAACTTTCCGACCTGATCTGGGAACTGCACGGCGAGCTGGCCACCTCGCACGCCTACGAGCAGGGCGGCGACCACCGCACCCCGCCCCAGCAGCAGCCGCAGGGCTTTCTCGGCGTCGACTGGCGGGCCGGGCCGGGCGGCGCCGGACGGGACGGCTGGCGGATCGCCCGGGTGCTGCGCGGCGACCCCTGGCAGCGCGGCGCCACCTCGCCCTGCCGGGGGCCCGGCACCGGCATCCGGCCCGGCGACACGGTCACCGCCGTGGACGGCCGCCCGGTGGGCCCGCCCGGCCCGGGCGAACTGCTGGTCGGACAGGCCGGCCGGGAGGTGGAGCTGACGGTGCGGCGGGACGGCGGGCCGCCCCGGCAGGTGACGGTCCGGACCGTCGGCAGCGAGACCCGCGCCCGCTATCTGGACTGGGTGGCCGCCAACCGGCGGGCGGTGCACGAGCTGTCCGGCGACCGGCTCGGCTACCTGCACGTGCCGGACATGATGGGCACCGGCTTCGCCGACTTCGTGCGCGGTTTCCTCGGTGAACTGGACCGGGAGGGGCTGGTGGTGGACGTCCGCTACAACACCGGCGGGCACATCTCACCACTGCTGCTGGACCGGCTGGCCCGCCCCCGGGCCGGGGTGCAGCGCGGCCGGTGGAACGGGCTCGCGGTCCATCCGGCGGAGTCCCCGCCCGCCGTCATGGCTGTACTGGTCAACGAACACACCGGCTCGGACGGGGAGATCTTCGCCCATCTCTTCCGCGCCCAGGGGCTGGGCACCCTGGTCGGGCGGCGCACCTGGGGCGGGGTGATCGCCACCTGGCCCCGGCATGTGCTGGTGGACGGCACCGTGACGACCCAGCCCGAGTACCGCTTCTTTCTGCGCCAGGCCGGTGACCTGCTGGAGAACCGGGGGGTGGTGCCCGATGTGGTGGCCGACCCGCCGCCCTTCCGGGACCAGTCCGGTGCCGGGGACGAGCAGCTCGCCACCGCCGTCTCGCATCTGCTGGACCGCCTGCTCCGCCCGGCCCCGCCCGCGCCCGGCATCGCCGGCTCCGCCGCGGACACCGCGGACACCGCCGGCACCGCGGACACCGCGAAGGCCGCCCAGACCTCAGAGACCACAGCATCCACAGAGACCGCGGACCCCTACGAGGCCGCCGTGCCCGCCCGGGCAGCGGCCTCCCATCCCCTCGGGAGGCAGCGATGATCGCCCCGGGTGAAGTACACCTGTGGCTGGTGCCCGTCCATGTCCGGCCGGGCTGGCCCGGCCTGCTGGACGCCGGGGAACAGCAGCGGGCCGCCAAGCTGGAGGGCACCCCGGCCCGGGACGTGTTCATCACCTCCCGCGCGGCCCAGCGCCTCATCGGCTCCCATTACCTGGGCGCGCAGCCGTCCGACATCGTGATCGACCGAGGCTGCCCGCGCTGCCCCGGCGCCCGGCACGGACGCCCCGTCTTCCAGGGCGCGGCCCTGGACTACTCGGTCTCGCACACCCGGAGCTGGCTGCTGCTGGCCCTCACCGGGACCGGCCTGGTGGGCGTGGACATCGAGGAGATGGACTCGTTCCAGAACCCGGAGGCCATGTCCCGCACCATCCTCAGCGAGGCC
This sequence comes from Streptomyces sp. YIM 98790, assembly GCF_011421595.1. GTDB lineage: Bacteria > Actinomycetota > Actinomycetes > Streptomycetales > Streptomycetaceae > Streptomyces. The sequence goes on from NZ_WTLH01000018.1 coordinate 47,803, forward strand.
GAGCGGACGCACTTCGCCCAGCTCACCGGCCCGGAGCGGGCCACATGGCTGCTCGCCGCGTGGACCCGGAAGGAGGCCGCGCTGAAACTGACCGGGCTGGGACTGCGGGCCTGGCCGCACCGGGTGGACGTGAGCGGGCCGACGGTGCGGGCCACCGCGCCCGAGTGGCCGTCCTGCACGGTCCACCTCTACGGCCTGGCCGCGCCGGACGGGCATGCCTCGGCGCTGGCCACCACCGAGCCGCTGGTCGCCGTGCACCGCTTCGAGCTGCCCGACAGCGTGCACCGCCCGGTACCGCCCGCGGTCCCGGCGGCCGTCCCGGCGGCCTCCGGCCGGCTGCTCATCGCCGGATGAGCCACCGGCCGGGCCGGCCGCCGGGCGGGCCCGCGGACGGCCGGCCCCCATGCACCCCCGTCCCGGACCCCCAGGCCGCGGACCGGGGGCGGGAGAATGTGGGGGTTGTTTCCCCATGAACACGGTGTGGTGCTCTGTCACGATGCTTGCGTGACCAGCGCATCCGTCCTCGCCGGCCAACCGCCGCGGACTCCGCTCTCCCCCTGGTGGTGGGCCCCGGGCCTCACCCTCGGGGAGCGGCTCGCTGCGCCCGACCGCCCGGAGCCGGTTCCGGCGCGAGACGACGCCCCGGCGCGCCCCGCGGAACCGCACGAGCAGCACGCGCAGCACGAGCAGCACGAGCAGCACGCGCAGCACGGGCGGCACGGGCGGCACGCTCCGGCCGGGCTCCACGAGCTGAGCCGGGGCGGGCTGGCCGCCCGCCTCGCCCGGCTCGGCATCGACGACCGCACCCTCGCGGCGCTGTGCGCGGAGCCCGCCGACCGCCTCGGCGCCCGGGCCGCCAAGCCGTCCTGGGCGGCCTTCACCGAACGCGCCCTGGCCGCCGCCCCCGAGCACCCCGGCCCCGGGCATCTGGCCCCGGACCCGGAGGAGTCCGCCGCGGGCCCGGCGGGTGCGGAGGTGTTCGCCCCCGCGCTGCGCCCGCTGAGCGAGACCGCCGTCCGCACGGTGGCCGACCAGGTGGCAGAGGACCGGTCCGTCGCCGCCGGGATCGCGGGCCACGGCGAGTCCCCCGTCGATCTGGAGTCCGTCTGCGCCGGCCTGGAGTTCCGGCTGCGGCTGCGGCTGGCGGAACTGGCCGCCCGGGCCCTGGTGCTGGAGCTGGACCGGGCCCGCGGCGAGGGGCTGCTGGACGGCGCAGGGCCGCGCGAGCGGTTCGCCGACTTCCTGCGGCAGGTGGCCGGACGCCCCGGCCTGGCCCGGCTGTTCGGCCGCTACCCGGTGCTGGCCCGGCTGCTCGGCCAGACCGCCGAAGGGGCCGCCGAGGCCGCCGCCGAACTGCTCACCCGGTTCCGCGCCGACCGCAAGCGGATCGTCGCCGACCTGCTGCGCGGCCGCGATCCGGGGCCGCTGGTCACCGTCGAGACCGGCCACGGCGACCCGCACCAGCGGGGCCGGTCCACCGCGCTGCTGCGGTTCACCGACGGCACCGTCGTGGTCTACAAGCCCCGGCCGCTGGACCAGCACGTGTTCCTGGCCCGGATGGCCGACTGGCTGGACGGCAAGGTGCCCGGCCTGGGCCTGCGGGTGCCCGCCACGGTCACCGGCGACGGCTACGGCTGGATGGAGTTCATCACGCACCGCCCGTGCCGGTCGGTGCCGGAGGTGGCCCGCTTCCACCGGCGGCAGGGCGGCCTGCTGGCGCTGTTCCACGCCGTGGACGGCGTGGACATGCACTGCGAGAACGTCATCGCCTGCGGCGACCAGCCCGTCCCCATCGACGCCGAGACCCTGCTCCACCCGACCGTTCCCGAGGCCACGCTCACCCGGCCGGACCCGGCGGGCACCGCGCTGGCCGGGTCCGTGCAGCGCACCTGCGTGCTGCCGCAGCTCCTGATCGGCGAGCACGGCGCGGTGGACATCTCCTCGGTCGGCGGCCGGCCGGGCGGCACCCTGCCCACCGAGAGGGCCGTCTGGGACGGTGCGGGGACCGACCGGATGCGGCTGGTCCGCCGGCCCGCGCCGTTCGGCGGCAGCCGCAACCGGCCGCTGCCCGGGGACGGCCAGGCCGGATACGCCGACTTCGAGATGGCGCTGCTGGCCGGCTTCCGCTCCGGATACGACGCGGTGGTCGCCCACCGGGACGAGCTCCTCGGCCCGGACGGCCTGCTGGCCGCGCACGGCACCGGCACCGGCCGGGTCATCCTGCGCGCCACCCGCCTCTACACCGCGCTGCTCGGCGAGATGACCCACCCGGAGCTGCTGCGCTCGGCACTGGCCGGGGACGCGCTGTTCTCCGCGCTGTGCACGGAGTCGGCCGGCGACCCGGTGCGGCAGCGCCTGGTGGAGGAGGAGATCACCGATCTGTGGTCCGGGGACGTGCCGGTGTTCTTCCAGCGGACCGGCGACCGGGCGCTGTGGACCTCGCGCGGGGACCGGGTGCCCGATGTGCTGCCCGAGCCGAGCCTGGAGGCCGCCGCCGCGAAGATCGGCCGGATGAACGAGGTGGACCGGCACGACCAGGAGTGGATCATCTCCGCCGCGCTGGCCACCACCCGCTCCGACCCGGGCGCGGCGCACCGCCCGGCCCCCGCCCGGCTGCCCGCCGCCCCGTCCCTGGCGCCCGCGCCGGAACTGCTGCTCGCCATGGCCTGCGGAATCGCGGACGAGATCGTGGGCCGGGCGGTGCACGGGTCCGGCCGCGCCAACTGGCTGGGCCTGGAACTGGTCGAGGAGTCGTACTGGACGGTGCTGCCGATGGGCGCCGGGCTGGCCCAGGGCTACTGCGGGGTCGCCCTGTTCCTGGCCCAGCTCGGCGAACTGACCGGCGGCCACCGCTACCGGGAACTGGCCCGTGAGGCGCTGGCCGCGCTGCCGGAACTGCTGGCCATGCTGGCCGCCCGGCCGGAGCTGGCCCGGGCGGTCGGGCCGGGCGCCCAGCACGGCCTGGGCGGCATCTGCTACGCGGTGGCCCGGCTGGCCACCCTCCTCGGCGACGGCCTCGACCGGTGCCTGCCGCCCGCCCTGACGGCCCTGGCCCACGCCACGGCCGGGCCCGGACCGGCGGAGACGCAGGCCGGGGACGGCGCCGCGCACCGGCCGGTGCTGGGCGTGGCGGCCGGAC
>NZ_WTLH01000180.1 GCF_011421595.1 Streptomyces sp. YIM 98790
GGCCGGGCGGCGCGGGGCTGCCGTCCGGGCCGCCGGTGCCGCCGCCCCCGCCGGCCCCGGGTTTGTGCCGTGGGTCCTTCTCCTTGTCCTTGACTGGGGTGTTCATCGGACACCAGCCCCCTGGGTCTCGCCGGTCAGCAGATAGCGGTATTCGGCGCTGCTGTCGAGCAGCTCGTTGTGGGTGCCCACGGCCGCGATCCGGCCGCCGGAGAGCAGCGCCACCCGGTCGGCGAGCATCACGGTGGACGGCCGGTGCGCCACCACCAGCGCGGTGGTGCCGGCCAGCACCTCGCGCAGCGCGGCCTCCACCCGGGCCTCGGTGTGCACGTCCAGCGCGGAGAGCGGGTCGTCCAGCACCAGGAACGGCGGGCGGCCGACCACCGCGCGGGCCAGTGCCAGGCGCTGCCGCTGGCCGCCGGAGAGGGACATGCCCTGCTCGCCGACCTGGGTGTGCGGGCCGGACGGCAGGGCCTGGACGAAGTCGTCGGCCTGGCTGACCCGCAGCGCGCGGGCCAGCTCCTCGGGCCCGGCCTGCCCGTCCGCTCCCATCAGGACGTTCTCCTGCACGGTCGCGGAGAACAGGGTGGGCTCCTCGAAGGCGACGGCGACCCGCTCCCGCACCTGGGCGCGGGAGAGCGTGGCGATGTCCTCGCCGTCCAGGGTGATCCGGCCGGAGGTGGCCTCGTGCAGCCGGGGGACGAGGTTGATCAGGGTGGTCTTGCCGCTGCCGGTGCCGCCGACCAGCGCCATGGTCTCGCCGGGCCGGATGTGCAGGTCGACGCCGTTCAGCACGGGCGGGGCATCGGGCGGCGCGTCCGGATAGCGGAAGACGACGTTCTCGAACCGCATGCCGCGTGGCGCCGCGTCCGCTCCGCCGGAGGCGGGGGAGCGGGAGGCGGCCGGGGACGGTGCGGACGGCGCGGCATCGGCGGGAACCCGCTCGTCCATCACCTCGAAGTAGCGGTCGGTGGCGGTGGCCGCCTCGTTGCACAGCGCCAGCAGGAAGCCGAGCGACTCCACCGGCCAGCGCAGCGCCAGCGCCACCGCCATGAAGGCCACCAGGGTGCCCGCGGTGATGGTGCCGTCCGCCACCCGCAGCACGCCCAGCACCAGGGCGCCGCCGAGGAACAACTCGGGCAGCCCGTAGATCACGGCCATGATCGCGCCGAGCAGCCTGGCCTTGCGCAGCTCGGTGCGGCGCAGCCGCTGCGACAGTTCGCGGAAGGCACGGGCCTGGCTGCGGTGCCGGCCGAAGCCCTTGATGATCCGGATGCCCAGGACCGATTCCTCGACCACGGTGGTCAGATCGCCGATCTGGTCCTGGGAGCGGCGGGAGGCGACCGAGTAGTGGCGCTCGAAGACCGCGCACACCGCGACCAGCGGCACCACCGGGATGATCACCACCAGGCCGAGCAGCCAGTCCTGGTGGAGCAGGATGCCGCAGCCGACGAGAATGGTGGTGCTGTTGACCACCAGGAAGGTCAGCGGGAAGGCCAGGAACATCCGCAGCTGGGTGAGGTCGCCGGTGGCGCGGGAGAGCAGCTGTCCGGAGGCCCAGCGGTCGTGGAAGGAGACCGGCAGCCGCTGGACGTGCCGGTAGATGTCGGCCCGCATGGCCGCCTCGACGCCCGCCAGCGGCCGGGCGACCAGCCAGCGGCGCAGACCGAACAGCAGGGCCTCGGCCACGCCGACCACCAGCAGCAGCAGGCCGCCGGCCAGCACACCTGCGGTGTCCCGGTCGGCGATCGGGCCGTCCACGATCCAGCCGAGCACCAGGGGGAAGACCAGGCCCATGCTGGCGGCGACGACGGCGACACCGGCGGCGGTGAACAGGCGGGCCCGCACCGGCCGGACATACGGCCACAGCCGCAGCAGGGAGCGGACGACGGAGCGTTTTCGGGCAGGGGCGTCTTCGGGGGTATGGGCGGAGGCAGACATCAGGACCGAGCTTACGTTTGGCACCTGACAGTTCTCACTCGGATTTTCGGCTGATCCGGTCGGTCCCTGGTCCTGGTCCGTCCGGCCCGGGCCGGGCCCGGGCGGGGTCCGCGGCGCCGCCGTGCGGAGCCGCCGGGGGACGGCTGTCCGAGGGTGGTCCTAGGCTGTGCGCATGAGTCAGCAGAGCGAGTGGCAGGTCCTGCAGACCGCGCTGCGCACCGCGTCCGACATCGCCTTTCTCGAGGAGCGGCCGCAGGGCGAGCAGGCCGAGGTGCTGGTGGACGCGCTGCGCCGGGCGGTCTCGGCGGCGCTGGCGCTGCGCGACGGGCCGGGCGACACCGGCTGCCGGGTGCATCCCTACGGACCGGTGGATCCGCTGTACGGGGACAAGGAGGATCCGCTGCCGCCGGGGTGGGGCAGGTGCCTGCTGTGCAATGACCGCCGCCGCCGTGCGGGCGCGCGACGGCGCTCCGCCTGAGCGGCGCGGGAGCGTCCGCGGCAGGAGCCGCCCCCGCCGCGGTCCGCGGCCGGCGGAAGGTTTCGGCGGCGAGGGCGGACCGCGCTGCGGTGCCTCAGCCCCGGCCGCCGGTGACCCGGAGCTCGAACCAGGTGGACTTGCCGTTCGGCTTCAGATCGACTCCCCAGCGGCCGGCCAGGTGGTTCACCACGATCAGGCCCCGGCCGGTGAGCGCCCGGTGGTCGGGCGGGAGGAGGCAGGGCAGGGCCCGCGAGGGATCGTGCACCTCCACCCGGGCCCATCCCCGGCGGCGCCGGAAGCGCAGACTGAAGGCGTGGGCCCCGGCGTGCTGCACGGCGTTGCCGACGAGTTCCGACACCAGCAGGACCGCGTCCTCGGTGAGCCGGTCGGGGAGCAGCCAGCGCACCTGGAGCTGATGCCGGGTGATCCGGCGGGCCACACCGGCCGATTCGGGTCTGGAGAGCAGCCGCACCTCGCCGTCCGTGGGGTCCGTTCTGCGGGTGCGTGATGCGCGGAGGAGGCCTTCGTTGCTGCTGCCGCCCGGCGGAGCCGTCTGCGCCATTGCTGCCATGCGTCCATGATGGCGTGCATATGCCATGCCTGGGGCCGTTTCGACGGCAACTCAACATTACGGTTTGACTGATTTCTTCCGCTGCCGTGTACATATGCCAACGGCAGTTGAGGGAGTGATCAGCGTGATGACCAGCGATGACGGGGCGCGAGCGGGTGATCACGGGCGGTGTGACGCGCGCTCCAGGATGCCGGATTTAAGCTTTCGCTAAGCCGCACTTGACCCTCACTTAAGGAACTTCTGTTCGCTTATGAGCACACCCGTGCGAGCGAGAGGCGGTTTTCCGCCACGCCATGCGATGCGGGGCCCGGCCCCGGCAGCCCGGGACCGCGGTGCGGGGACCGGCCGGGCGGCCGGGGCCGGGCCGGAGGGCTCAGCGGGTGAAGGTCGCCTTGCCGGGGCCCTCCTCGACAAAACTGCGCATGCCGATCTCCCGGTCCTCGGTGGCGAACAGCGCGGAGAACCAGCTCCGCTCCAGCGCCAGACCGGTGTCGATGCCCGCCTCCAGACCGGCGTCCACGCACTCCTTGGCCGCGCGCAGCGCCATGGCCGGCCCCGCGGCCAGCCGCGCCGCCCAGGACTGCGCCTCCCGGTACACCTCGTCGGCCGGCACCACCCGGTCCACCAGCCCGATGGCGAGCGCCTCCCCGGCCTTCACCTGACGCCCGGTGAAAATCAGGTCCTTGGCCCGGGACGGGCCCACCAGCCGGGACAGCCGCTGGGTGCCGCCGGCCCCCGGGATCAGGCCGAGCAGGATCTCCGGCTGGCCCAGCCTGGCGTTCTCCGCGGCGATCCGGACGTCGGCGCACAGCGCCAGCTCGCAGCCGCCGCCCAGCGCATAGCCGGTGACCGCGGCCACCACCGGCTTGGGAATCCGGGCCACGGCGGTGAACGCGTCCTGCAGGCCGCGCGAGCGGGTGACCATCGCGGCATGGTCCATCGCCCGCATCTCCTTGATGTCCGCGCCGGCCGCGAACACCTTCTCGCCGCCCCAGATCACCACCGAACGCACGTCGTCCCGGCGGGTGATCTCCTCCGCCAGCTCGCGCAGCCGGTCCTGGAGGGCGATGTCCAGCGCGTTCATCGGCGGCCGGTCCAGGCGCAGGGTGCCGACACCGTCGGTCACGTCGAGATGCACAGTCATGCGCGTCAGGTTAGCCGCCGTTCACAGCGGCGGGGCCGGTGCGCTTGCTCACAGCGCACCGGCCCCGCTCCGCGGTCTCCGCGGTCTCCGCCTGCCGGGGGTCAGGCCCCCCAGGCGGACCAGGCCATGTTCCAGCCGCTCAGGCCGTTGTCCGGGTCCAGGATGCGGTCGTTGGAGTTGACGACCTCGACCACGTCGCCGATCAGCGAGTTCTCGTAGAACCAGTAGCCCGGTGTGTCCGGGTTGTCGGCCCCCTGCGCGTCCTGCAGGCCCACGCAGCCATGGCTGACGTTGGCGTTGCCGAAGGTGGAGGCGCTGGCCCAGTAGTTGCCGTGGATGAAGGTCCCCGAATTGGACAGGCGCATGGCGTGCGGCACGTCCTCCAGGTCGTACTCACCGCCGTATCCGACGGTGTCACCGTTCATCCGGGTCTCCTTGAACTTCTCGGAGATCACCATCTTGCCGTTCCAGGTCTCCATGCCCGGCGCGCCGGTGGTCACCGGGATCGTGCGGAGCACCTCCCCGTTGCGGACCACCTCCATCTGCTTGGTGGACGCGTCCACCGTGGAGATCTGGCTGCGGCCCACCACGAGCGAGCGCTCGTTGTACCGGGTGCCGTAGACGCCGGGCGCGCCCTCCACGCCGCGGGTGCGGAACTTCACGGTGATCCTGGTGCCCGGCTCCCAGTAGTTCTCCGGACGGAAGTCCAGCCGCTGGTTGCCGAACCAGTGGCCCTTGACCTCGACCTCCGGCTCGGTGACCACCTCGATGGCGTCCCGCACCGCGTCGGTGTTCTCGATCGGTGTGTTGAAGGTGATCGAGATGATGGTGCCGACGCCCACCTCGCCGCCGTCCTCGACCCAGTTCCACAGCAGGCTCTGGGTGTCGAAGGTGGCCTCCGCGGCCACCGTGGTGAAGGTGGACGTCTGCTCCACCGTCTCCCCCTCGGGGCTGCGTCCCTTGGCGGTGACGGTGTACTGCGCGCCGTTGGCCAGGGCCTGTGTCGGCTCCCAGCCCGTCTGGTCCTCGGTCAGCTCGCCGGGGACCTCGGTCTGCTCCTCGCCCTCGGGGCCGCCGGTCACCGTGACCTCGGTCAGCGTCCCCTTCTCCGCGGTGACCTTCAGCGCGCCCGTGGTGGCCACGGAACCGGCACCGTCCTCGGGGGATATCAGAATCTCCACGGCCGGGGCGGACGTCTCCTTCCCCCCGCCTCCGCCTCCGCCGCCCGAGCCGTCCTTCTCCCCCGCCTGGCTGCTGCCCGTGCAGGCGGACACCAGCAGCAGCACGACGCCCAGCAGCGCGGCGGTCGCCCCGGTGACACCTCTGCTGCGTCTGTTGCGCGGCTGCGTCCTCACGTCGTTCTCCCCTCGACACTGCACCGCCGGCGCAGACGATCTTCTCTGCGCCGTACAGCCAGGTAATCACACCGTTTCCGGCGTCCAGGCCCCGGAATTGTCACTGTTTCGTTCCAGCGTCTGCCAGGTTGCCGCCGGGGCCGCCGGGCGCCGGGGCGCACTCCGGCCCGGCCGGGGCAAGACGGCGTGCGTCGGGAGGGGTTGCCGGGGTCCGCGGGGCACCGGGCGGGGACCGGAGGCGGCCGGACCGCCCCGCACGAGTGGCCAACTGCACACCGGCACCCCGCGCCGGCCGTGGCCGGCGGTGCGGCGGGCCGTCACCGCGCACACACACGGGACAGGCGGGACAGGCGGGACAGGGGAAGCCGGACGGGTGGCGGAAACGTACCGGATGGCTGCGCAGCGTGACATCCCCGGAAAATCTGATGGAATGTCGGGTGGCTTCCCGGGCGGTGCCGCCTGGTAGGGCGGGTCGGCCACCGGGAAGGAAACAAGTCACGAACATGACGGCAACCCGGATGTCACCGGGTGAAGAGCAGGAGGCGGGCAGGTGTCCCAGGCATACGAGCAAGGGGCCGCCCTCGGTGTGGAGAGCGGCGGGGGCGGCCTCGTCATCGGCGGTGTCGGCGGCCTCCCGTCCCCGGGCGGCAGGCTGGCCGGACTGGTCGCCGAGCTCCCGGTCCGGCAGGAGGTCTGGCCCGGCGCGCCCAACCCGCTGGGCGCCCAGTTCAAGACCGGACCCGGCGGCGTGCTCGGCACCAACTTCGCGCTCTGGGCCGGCGGCGCCGAGGGCGTCGAGCTGTGCCTGTTCGACGACGAGGGCCGCGAGACCCGGGTCGAGCTCACCGAGAACACCCACGAGATCCGGCACGGCTTCCTGCCCGGCGTCGGCCCCGGGCAGCGTTACGGCTACCGGGTGCACGGCCGCTGGGACCCGTGGACCGGAGCCCGCTGGAACCCGGCGAAACTGCTGCTCGACCCCTACGCCCGGGCCGTGGACGGCGAGTACACGCTGCCGCCCGAGGTGTACTCCCACGTCCGCGACTGGCCGGAGCAGGACGTCGCGGACACCGTGCGCGACGACCGCGACTCCGCACCGCATGTGCCCAAGGGCGTGGTCGTGCACGACCAGGACAGCTGGGCCGACGACCGCCGCCCCAAGACCCCGTGGGCCGACTCGGTCATCTACGAACTGCATGTGCGCGGCTTCACCATGCGCCACCCCGGTATCCCGGATCATCTGCGCGGCACCTACGCCGGACTCGCCCACCCGGCCGCCGTCGAGCACCTCACCCGGATCGGCGTCACCGCCGTGGAACTGCTGCCGGTCCATCAGTTCGCCAGCGAGGACCACCTGCTGCGCCGCGGGCTGAAGAACTACTGGGGCTACAACTCCATCGGCTACTTCGCCCCGCACGGCGCCTACTCCTCCTCCGGCACCCGCGGGCAGCAGGTCGGCGAGTTCAAGGAGATGGTCCGTGCCCTGCACCGGGCCGGGATCGAGGTGATCCTGGACGTCGTCTACAACCACACCGCCGAGGCCGGGCAGCTCGGGCCGTGCCTGTCACTCAAGGGCATCGACAACCGCGGCTACTACCGGCTGGGCGAGGACCCGCGCTACTTCGCCGACTACACCGGCTGCGGCAACACCCTGCACGTGGTGCAGCCCCAGGTGCTGCGGCTGATCACCGACTCGCTGCGCTACTGGGTGCAGGAGATGGGCGTGGACGGCTTCCGCTTCGACCTGGCCGCGGCCCTGGCCCGCTCCATGCACGACGTCGACATGCTCTCCCCCTTCCTGGCGGTCATCGCGCAGGACCCGGTGCTGCGCCGGGTCAAGCTGATCGCCGAGCCGTGGGACGTGGGCAGCGGCGGCTACCAGGTGGGCGCCTTCCCGCCGCTGTGGACCGAGTGGAACGACCGCTACCGCGACACCGTGCGCGACTACTGGCGGGCCGCCATCCCGGACGTCCGCGACCTGGGCTACCGGCTCTCCGGCTCCAGCGACCTCTACTCCTGGGGCGGCCGGCGGCCCTATGCGTCGGTCAACTTCATCACCGCGCACGACGGCTACACCCTGCGCGACCTGGTCTCCTACCAGCGCAAGCACAACGAGGCCAACGGCGAGAACAACCGGGACGGCAACAACGACAACCGCTCCTGGAACTGCGGCGCCGAGGGACCGACGGACGACGAGGGCGTCAACGCGCTGCGCCGCCGCCAGCTCCGCAACATGCTCACCACCCTGCTGCTGTCGACCGGTGTGCCGATGCTCGTCGCCGGGGACGAGATGGGCCGCACCCAGGGCGGCAACAACAACGCCTACTGCCAGGACAACGAGACGAGCTGGATCGACTGGTCGCTGCGCGACGATCCCGAGTGGCGCCCGCTGCTGGACCTCACCGCCCGGCTGATCCGGCTGCGCCGCGACCACCCGGTGCTGCGCCGCCGGGCCTTCTTCTCCGGCCGCCGCACCGGCCCGGACGGACTGCGCGACCTGGCCTGGTTCCGGGCCGACGGCAGGGAGATGGCCGCCGAGGACTGGTACGCCCCCGGCCTGACCCTGGGCATGTTCCTCTCCGGGCGGGACATCCCGCAGCGCGACGACCGCGGCCGGCCGGTCACCGACGACAGCTTCCTCGTGCTGCTCCACGCCCATCACCGGCCGACCGGCTTCACCCTGCCCGGCGGGCCCTGGGCCGACCACTACCAGCTCGTCGTGGACACCACCCGGGAGGACCAGGCCCGGCCGCCGGGCACCCAGTACCGGGCGGGGACCGAGATCCCCCTCCCGGAACGCTCGGTCCTCGTGCTGCGCACCCTCCAGGCGCCGCCCGCCGACGGGCCGGGGCCGCAGCCGTCCTGAGACGGCCGGAGCGCCCTGCGGCGGGGCGGCCGGCGGCGGCGCTCAGCGACTGAGCAGAGAAAAAGTGGGAGCGCTCCCAGATCGCGAAGCCCTTAGCGGCGGGGACGGATAGGGAATGGCTGCGCACTATATGGGAGCGCTCCCGCCAAGGAGTACGTTACCCCTGACCCGGCGGCGCGGGCCAGGGGTCGTCGGCGATGAACCGGTCGTCCTCCGAGGAGGTCCCCCTCGGCTCCGCCATCCGGGTGCGGCTCCCGTGTGACCCCGTCATGAAGCCAGAAGCCGCCATGTCATGTCAATGCTCATGACAATCACCCCCCGCCCATTCGGCACCCGCATATGCCGTCACCGCCGGCATGTGCGGGCCGAGCCGTCCGCACAGCCGGCCGGTCCGCGGCGGGTCGTCCCTGCCGCGGCTCCCGGAGCGGCGGAACGACCCAGCGGCGGCCCGGCCGGCCCGACGCTGGGTCGCGGGAGACCGCACGGGATGCCAGAGTGAGAGGTATTCGTGCTCGCCGTTGCGGGGGTGCCGATGGCCGCTCCACCTGAACCCGGTACGGCGGCGGCTTCGTCGCTGGGCGACTGGCCGGCCGGCGCCGACATCACGCTGGCGCTGAACCGGATCGGCCGCTTCGACTGGGATCTGGACCGCGGGCTGATGCATCTGGACCGGACGGCAGAAGAGGTCCTGGATCTGGAGCCGGGCGGCTACGCCCCCACCGTGGAGGACATCGGCGGCTCCCGGCTGCCGCCCACCGAGGGCGCCCGGCTGGACGCGGTGATCTCCCACGCGATCAAGGACCACCGGCCGGGCTACGGCTCCTACATCAAGATCCGCCGCCGGGACGGCGGGCTGCGCTGGACCCACATCCAGGGCCACATCCTGCGCGACGCCGGGGACCGCCCGTACCGGATCATCGGCGTGGTCCGGGACGTCAGCCAGGAGCTGGCCCAGCCTCCCGGGCCGCTCAGCCTGGAGCCCCATCAGGACCAGCAGGCGCAGATGGTCGAGGAGACCACGGCCGCCCTGGCCTACGCCCGCTCCGTGCAGGACGTGCTCGATGTGCTGCAGGGCTCGCGCGGCCTCGGCCGCCTGGGCGTGGTCAGCCTGATCATGGGCTTTGTCGAGGGCAGCCACATCCGGCAGGTGGCCGAGGGCCGGGAGGGCACCATCGTGCCCGAGCTGGAGCTCACCCGGATCACCGACAACTACCCGCTGAGCGAGGTGGTGCGCACCCTCAGCCCGCGCTGGATCCGCTCGCGCCGGGAGTTCGCCGAGAGCTATCCGGAGCTGTGGCCGCACATCGCCGGCCTGGAGGTGACCTCGGCGGCCTACCTGCCGCTGATCGCCCAGGGCCGCCCGATCGGGGCGATCGGCCTGCTGTTCAAGGGGCGGCGCGTGTTCCACCCCGCCGACCGCACCCTGATCACCGCGCTCACCAGCTCCATCGCCCAGAGCGTGCAGCGCGCCAAGCTGTACGACCAGGGCCGGGAGCTGGCCGAGAGCCTGCAGCGGGCCATGCTGCCGCACTCCGTGCCGGAGATCACCGGCATGCGGGCCGCGGTCAGCTACCGCTCCTCCGAGGAGGGCCGGGACATCGGCGGGGACTGGTACGACGTGATCCGGCTGCCCGGCGGTCGGGTGGCCGCGGTGATCGGGGACGTGCAGGGGCACGACACGCATGCCGCGGCCGTCATGGGCCAGCTCCGCATCGTGCTGCGCGCCTATGCCGCCGAGGGCCTGCCCGCGCCCATCGTGATGGTCCGGGCCTCCGCGTTCCTGCGCGATCTGGACACCGACCGCTTCGCCACCTGCCTGTACGCCGAGGCCGATCCGGCCAGCGGGCGGGTGGGCCTGGTCCGGGCCGGGCATCTGGACCCGCTGCTGTGGCGTCCGGGCGAGGAGTGCCACAGCTATCCGGTGATGGGCGCGCTGCCGCTGGGCCTGGGGCCGCTGTCGGCCGCGGCCTATCCGATGACCTCGCTGGAGATGGCGCCCGGCGAGACCCTGGTGATGTTCACCGACGGGCTGGTGGAGCGGCGCGGCGCGGATCTGGAGGAGGGGGTGCGGGCGCTGGCCGCGGCGGTGCCGCAGGGGCCGGCGGACCTGGACGAGCTGGCGGCCTGGCTGTGCCGCCCGACCCGGGAGGGGCAGCGCCAGGACGACGCCGCCATGGTGCTGCTGCGCCGCTGAGCGGCGGCGGCGGGCGGGGCCCGGCTAGGTGATGCGCCGGTAGCTGCTGCCGTCCCTGGTCCGGGCCAGCAGCCCGGCCTCCACCAGGTAGCGGCGCAGGGCCGGGAAGTCGTCGTGCACCGTGAGCAGCGCGCTGTTGACCTCGCCCTCGGTGTAGGAGCGGCCCTGTGCGAACAGCGTCTCGGCCAGATGGGTCAGCAGTGCCTCGCGCCGGGCCGCGCGCCGCGGGACCGCCGTCAGCCGCCCGTCGGCGGACAGCAGCCCGGAGGTCGGGCCGCGCCCGCTCCGGGACGCGGCCTCGCCTCCGGGACCGTACGGTACGTCTTCCGTCATGACGGCACCCTGGCAGGCCGCCGGCCCGCGGGGCAAAGCGTTTTCCGCGCGGCCGGGGCGGGGAACCGCCGCTTCCCGGGGTCTTCGCATCCGGAAATTTAAATGTATTGCGCCGGGAATTTCCGTCCGGCCGGCCCGGGCGGGAAATCCGGGAACCCGCTCCGAGGCCGTCCGATATCATCGCCGAAGTGCACACGCCCCGCGGCGGATTGGGCCTGCCACGGGGCATCACCATGGGGGTCCCATGTGCAAGGCGCGGCACATCCGGGTCCGGACGTCCAGCCGTCTGGCCCGGCTGTGGCAGGAAGAGCTCACCCGCACCGGAGAAGCGAGCCCCGAGGTCACCGGCGAGGCCACGCTGCGCGAGGAATTCGGCGGCCTGCTCGGAAATGCCGCCCGTAACGCATTTGAAACAGCGCTGGGCGCGGACACCCGGTGGGCGTGGCAGGACAACGCGTACCGCCTGGAGACGGACGGCGGCCGGATTGCCTACTATCCGGAAAGCGGGGAGCTGGAAATGACGCTCCGGCTCACCGATGTGGTCACCGTCCGCGGATCTGCGGTGCGCGCCGCGGGCGGCACGGCCGGCGGGCAGCCCGCGGCGGAGAGCAGTGCCCGCTACGACGAGGACGGCTGGGCCGATCCCGCCAGGGAATCGGCCGGGCGCGACGCCGGGCGGGAGGCCCCGGCCGAGGCGCCCCGGGACGCCGGGCGCCGCCTGGGCCGCCGCCTGGAGGAGGAGCGGCG
>NZ_WTLH01000181.1 GCF_011421595.1 Streptomyces sp. YIM 98790
CGCGGCGCGCAGCAGCCTGCGGCGCCGCCACAGCACCAGCGGGGCGGCCCCGGCCAGGCCGAGCACGCCCGGCGCGGCCCCGGCCAGCGCGGCCGGCACATCCTCGTAGGAGTCCGGCACCGACAGGTACGACCAGCGCGTCGGCGGCCAGGCGACCACGATGGCCCGGCCGACCACATCGTCCTCGCCGATGGTGCCGCCGCCCGGCCCTTCGGTGTGGTAGCGGGAGTCCTGCGACTCCTGCCGGTGGTCGCCCATCACCCACAGCCGCCCCTCGGGGATGGTGATCGGCCCGAAGGGCTTGTCGTCGCAGGGGGTGTTCCCGGGATAGATGAAGCCGCTCTCCTCCATCGCCTTGCCGTTGACCATCACCGGTCCGCCCTGCTTGCACTCCACGGTGTCCCCGCCGACCGCGATCACCCGCTTGATCAGGTCCTGCTCCTTGGAGGAGGGCATCAGCCCGATGAAGCTCAGCCCGTCCTGCACCGTGCTCCAGAAGCCGCCGTCGCCCTCGGAGGGGTCGCCGAGCCAGTTCGCCGGGTCGTGGAAGACGATCACCTCGCCGCGGTCGGGCGTACCGCCGAACCACGGGGTGAGCTTGTCCACCAGCACCCGGTCCCCGCGCTGGAGGGTGTTCTGCATCGAGTCCGAGGGGATGGAGAAGGCCTGCACCAGGAAGGTCTTGATGAACAGCGCGAGCACCAGCGCGATCAGGACGAGGATCGGCAGTTCCTTCCAGAACGACCGCTGCGCGGAGCGCCGGCGCCGCCCGCCGCCGCCCGGCTCGCCGTCGGCGTCGGCGTCGCCCTCCGGCTCGCCCTCCGGCTCGCCCTCCGGGTCACCGTGCGGTTCGCCGTCCCGGCCGCGGCCTGCCCCGCCGCCCTCGCCGGGCGGCCCGGCGCCGTCCGCTCCCGGCCCGCCGAAGGTGCCGCCCGAGGCGTTCCGGGGCCGCGGTGCGTCCGCACCGTCCCCGGAGCCGCTCCCGTCCTCTCCCGGGGCCGACTGTGGGGGCCGGCCGACGGGCTCGACGGCGGTCGTCCCCGGCCGCTCCTCGGGCTCCCCGGCCGATCCGGCACGCGCGCCGACTGCCACATCCCCCACGACATCTCCTCACGCTTGCTCACGCTGCGTTCCGGTCTGCCCTGGGGAGAACAGACCTCTTGCTTCCACTTCCCCTAACGAGCGGGAGTTCCGCAGGAACCGGGAGCCGCGCACATTTCTCCGCGCGGGCGCCGCGCGGAGCACGGGCGTCCCGCACGGGACTCGGTCAGGGGTCCGGCACCGCGGCGAAGGCCGAGGTGCCGTCCAGCCGTGCCCAGTGAGCATACGGCCAGGCGATGACCACCGCGCGGCCGACCACCAGGTCGACCGGCACCGTGCCCCGCCCCGGATCGTCGAGGTGATACCGGGAGTCCGAGGAATTGGACCGGTGGTCCCCCATCACGAAGACGTGTCCGGGCTCCACCTTCACCTCGAACTCGATCAGCGAGGGGGCGTCGCCGGGGTAGATGTACGGCTCGTCGACCGCCACCCCGTTCACGGTAACCCGGCCCTGCTCGTCGCAGCACGCCACGGTGTCCCCGCCGACCCCGATCACCCGCTTGATCAGATCCTGCTCGTCGTCCTTGGGCAGCAGGCCCACCCAGGTCAGGGCCTGGCGCGCCTTCTCGATCACCACCGGTTCGTCGCCGCGCTGCGCCTGCTGCGGATCGGCGGCCAGCCAGCCGCCGGGATCGCGGAAGACCACCACCTCCCCGCGCTCCGGCTCCCAGCCGAACCACGGAGTGAGCTTGTCCACCAGCACCCGGTCGTCGATCTGGATGGTCATCTCCATGGAGCCGGACGGGATCACGAACGCCTGCACCAGGAAGGTCTTGATCAGCAGGGCGATGCCCAGCGCTATCCCGACCAGCAGGGGTATCTCCCGGGTGGCGCGCAGCCGCCGCCGGCGCCGGATGCGCTTGGCGGCGCGCCGCCGCGCGGCCCGGCCCTCGCCCGGCCCGCGCAGGGTCACCGGACGCGGGCGCTCCTCGTCTGCCGGGCGCACGCGGACCGGGGCGGCGTGGCGCGGCCTGCCCCGCTTACCCATTGCCCCGCAGCGATCCCCAGCGGCCGACCGGCCAGCCGATGAACTCGGCCCGGCCGATCACCCGGTCCTCGGGTACGGTCCCGCCCCCGGGCATGCCGAGGTACTCCCGGGAGTCGGCTGAGTCGGAACGGTGGTCACCCATCACCCAGAGCCTTCCCTCCGGAACCCGGATGTCAAAAGTCACTGCGGAGGGCATGTCTCCCGGATACAGATACGGTTCGTCCAGCGGTTCACCGTTCACCCGGATTCGTCCCTGGGCGTCGCAGCAGCTCACCCGGTCGCCGCCGATGCCGATCACCCGTTTGATGTAGTCGGTCTCCTGCGGTTCGGCCAGGCCCACCGAGGCGCCGGCGGTGCGCAGTATCCGCAGCAGCGGCCCCTCGGACTCCTCACGCGGCGCGGCGAACGACCCGGCGCCGTCGAAGACGACGACGTCACCCCGGCGGATCTCGCCGCCGAGGCTGTAGGCGAGCTTGTTGACCAGCACCCGGTCGCCCACCTGCAGCGTGTTCTCCATCGAGCCGCTGGGAATCCGGAACGGCTGGAGGACGTAGGTGCTGAACAGGAAGAGCAGCACCGCGGCGCAGCCCAGCACCACGGCCCAGCGCCGGATCGCCCGGCGCCGCCGCCGCAGCAGCCGCACGGTGGCCGCGGCCACCGCCGCGGGCACCGGGAGGACCGGCCCGGCACCCAACGGCACGGAGCCGGACCCCGGTCCTGACCCCGGACCGAACACGGAGCGCGACTCCGGGGGCTCGTCCCCGCGGGGACGAGGGCCGGAATCGCGCTCCGGGCGGTCTGCGTCGGTCGCGGTCACGCCGTGATGGTAACCGGACGGTGTCGGATTTCCGTCAGCGCTCGCGCTTCTCCTTGATCTTCGCGGCCTTTCCGCGCAGCTCACGGAGGTAGTAGAGCTTGGCACGCCGCACGCTGCCGCGTGTCACCAGCTCGATCTTCTCGACCACCGGGGTGTGCACCGGGAAGGTGCGCTCCACGCCCACGCCGAAGCTGATCTTGCGCACGGTGAAGGTCTCGCGCACACCGGCGCCCTGGCGGCGGATGACGACGCCCTTGAACTGCTGCACCCGGGAGCGGTTGCCCTCGATGACGCGCACGTGGACGTTGACGGTGTCGCCCGGGCGGAAGGCCGGGATGTCGCTGCGCAGGGATGCCGCGTCGACGCTGTCCAGGAGGTTCATGACCTGCTGCTCTCCTCGCCGATGCCACAGGTCATCAGCGGTAGTGGTCGGGGTTGGTCCGTAAAGGCTTGCCGGAAGCCGGGCGGGCGCCGATCCCCCTGTGGCAGGGTCGCGCTCCGGGCGTGCGGCAACGTCCTATTCTTCCACGGCCTCCGGTGATCGCCCAAATCGGCCGTCCGGTCCCGGGCGCCAGCCCAGCCCGGCCAGGACCTCCCGGTCGTGCCGGTCCAGCGCCGCCGGATCGCAGCCGGCGATCAGGTCCGGCCGGAGCTCGGCGGTACGGCGCAGCGCCTGGTCCCGGCGCCACCGGGCGATTCTGCCGTGGTGGCCGCTGACCAGCACCTCGGGCACCTCCCGGCCGCGCCACTGCGGGGGCTTGGTGTACACCGGGCCCTCCAGCAGGCCCGACATCGCGCCGGGGGCGAAGGAGTCGTCGCGGTGCGACTCGGCATTGCCCAGCACACCGGGCAGCAGCCGGACGACGGCCTCGGTCATCACCAGCACCGCGGCCTCGCCGCCGGCCAGCACGTAGTCGCCGATGGAGACCTCGCGCAGTTCCAGCCGCTGCCGGTACTCCTCGATGACCCGGCGGTCGATGCCCTCGTAGCGGGCCGGGGTGAAGATCAGCCACGGTCTGGCGGCCAGCTCCACGGCCAGCGCCTGGGTGAACGGCCGCCCGCTGGGTGTGGGCACCACCATGACCGGCTCGCCGGCCCCGGCGGCGGCGCCCTCCGCCAGCACGCTGTCCAGTGCCTCGCCCCACGGCTCCGGCTTCATCACCATGCCCGGGCCGCCGCCGTAGGGCGTGTCGTCCACGGTGTGGTGCCGGTCGTGGGTCCACTGCCGCAGGTCGTGCACCCGCAGGTCCAGCTGCCCGCGCTCCCTGGCCTTGCCCACCAGGGACAGGTCCAGCGGCGCCAGATACTCCGGGAAGATGGAGATGACCTCGACCCGCATCAGCGCCCGGCTCCCGGTTCCGCACCGCCGCCGGTGCCGGGTCCGCCGGGCTCCTCGCCGAGCAGTCCGGGCGGCGGGTCGATCACGGCGCGCTGCCGCTCCAGGTCGATCTCGGGCACGATCTCGGTGACGAACGGCACCATCACCTCGCCGCCGCCGGGGCGCTCCACCACCAGCAGGTCCTGGTACGGCAGATGCGCGATGTCCCCGATCCGGCCCACCACCGTGCCGTCCGCCGTGACCACCTCCAGGTCGATCAGCTGGTGGTCGTAGAACTCCTCCGGATCGTCCGGCAGCTCGTCCGGGTCGACCTCGGCGACCAGCAGGGTGTTGCGCAGCGCCTCGGCGGCCGCGCGGTCCGCCACGCCCTCGAAGCGCAGCAGCAGCCGCCCGCTGTGCACCCGGCCGGAGGCGATGGTGAGCGGCCCGGCGCCGGGCGGCTCGGTGGCCAGCACCGCGCCGGGCGCCAGCCGCCGCTCCGGCTCGTCGGTGCGGACCTCGACGGTGACCTCGCCCCTGATGCCATGGGCCCGGCCGATCCGGGCGACGACTAGCTGCACTGCTCCATTCCTTCGCTGGGGTGGCCCCGACGGTACGGGCCGGGGGCGGCGGAACACGGTGCGTTCCGCCGCCCCCGGCCCGGGTGCCGGTGTGCCGTTGCTGCCGGCGGACGTTCAGTGGCTGTCCACGTCGACCAGGTCGACGCGCACGCCACGGCCGCCGAGTGCGCCCACCACCGTGCGCAGCGAGCGGGCGGTCCGGCCGTTGCGGCCGATCACCTTCCCCAGGTCGTCGGGGTGAACCCGGACCTGGAGCACCCGCCCGCGGCGCAGGGTGCGGGACGCCACCTGGACGTCGTCGGGGTGTTCGACGATGCCCTTGACCAGATGCTCAAGGGCTTCCTCGAGCATCGTCAGCCCTCGGAGGACGCGGCCGCGGCCTCGTCGGCCTTCTTGTCGGCCTTCTTGGCCTTCTGGGTGATGGCCTCGCCCTTGGACGAGTCACCGCCCGCCTCCTTGGCGGCGGCCTCGAACAGGGCCCGCTTGTCCGCCTTGGGCTCGGGCGTCTTCAGCGGCTCGGGAGCCGGCTGGCCCTTGAACTTCTGCCAGTCGCCGGTCTTCTTGAAAATGGCCAGTACCGGCTCGGTCGGCTGCGCGCCCACGCCCAGCCAGTACTGGGCGCGCTCGCTGTCGACCTCGATGTGCGAGGGGTTCCGCATCGGGTGGTAGACGCCGATCTCCTCGATGGCGCGGCCGTCACGGCGGGTACGGGCGTCGGCGACGACGATGCGGTAGTGCGGCGACCGGATCTTGCCCAGACGCTTCAGCTTGATCTTGACTGCCACGGCTGTGGTGTCTCCTGATGTTGATAGGGGTGGGCCGCCTTCGGAGAGCCACGTGGGGATGGTGGAGTCCGCTTCAGCCCGGCGGACGCGCCCGCCGCCGGAGAGAGGGGTCCGTACGGCCGGCGAGTTCAGCGGCCCATTCTGCCATACCGCCGGGGCGCGGATCACCTCGGGGCCGGCGTGCGGACGGGCTCCCGGGGGCGCACCTGGTGCGCTCCGGGAGCCCGTCTCACCGGGCCGGCCGCCGCGCCGGCCACCGGCCGCTCAGGCCGCCGCGCCGGCCGCCTCGGCGGGCACCGCCTCGGCGATCCGGAACGGCTGGTTGCAGGCACCGCAGACGATCGGCGCCTGGGCGAGGACGGACGGCACGACGCGGACGTTGCGCCCGCAGTCGCAGACCGCCTTGACCCGCACCCCGCCGCCGGAGGAGCCGTGCCGCGCGGCGGGGCCGCGGAAGCTCCGCTTGGTGTCGGCACTGGCGGCGGCCAGGTGCGCCTGGAGGGCGCGGTGCAGCCGCTCGGCCGTCATCCGGTACCGGCGACGGGTCTCGGGAACCATTCTGACCAGGGAGAAGCCGCTGCTCGGATGCGGCTCCTCGGAGTGTTCCAGGCCGAGCTCCTCGGCGATCGCCAGGAACCGGCGGTTGTGGTACCGGCCCGCCCGGGAGGTGTCCCGGACCCCGCGGGCGGCGGCGATGCCGTGCACGGCCTCGTGCAGCAGTCGTTCGAAGGAGAGCTCCGTGCCGCAGGCCGAGGAGGACTCTCCGATCAGGGATTCCGGCGCCGCCAGATCGGGCAGCTCGGGGTGGTGCCGCTGAATGTCGGCCCACGCCAGCGCCAGTTCGGCGGCCAGAACAGGTGGTGTCGTGCTCACGTCGGAAATAACGAACCAGCCCCCCTCAGTGTTCCGATTCCGGGCGGAAGTCGCGGAAGTCACGGAAGTTTGCAATTACACGCCTAACCACGCCTACCGGTCAGTTCGCCACGGGGACATGGCCGCGTGACCGGCAGCGGGGAGGGGCAGGCACGTGGGGGGTACCGCATTGCGCCCGGGGCCGGGGTCCGGCCGGACGCCGTACGGCGCGCTGGTGCTCCTTCGGCGCTCCCGCACGGAACCGCTCCGCGCGGGGCCGACCGCGTCGTCAGTAGGCGCGGGCGACGATGGCGATGTTACCTGGCTGATCGTCCGAATTGGGCACCGACCCGTCTTCGGCGATCAGGCATCGGACGGATACGCCGTCCTCGGCCAGCCGGGCCTCGCCCGCCTCGCCCAGTACCGCCCACGGGATACGGGCCCAGCCGCCCGCCTTGGCGGCCTCGGCCGCCTCCTCCACGGTGGCGGCGTCGCCGGTGCGGGACTCGCGCCGCTCACGGGACTGGCGCAGCAGCAGCGCCTGGTCCTCCTCCAGCAGCGCGGGCAGGGTCGCGGCCAACGCGTCGAGGGCCACCGGCTCCTTGCCGCCCGGGATCCGGCGCACCAGCATGGCGGTGCCCTGCTCCAGGTCACGCGGGCCGAGCTCGATGCGCAGCGGCACGCCCTTGAGCTCCCAGTCCACGGCGCGGCGGCCGAACGGCGTGTCGGTGCGGTCGTCCACCCGGACCCGGATGCCGGCCGCGGCCAGCCGGCCGGCGATCTCCCGCACCTTGGCCAGTACCGCTTCGTCGCTCTTGACGGCGAGCACCACGGCCTGGACGGGGGCCAGGCGGGGCGGGACGCGCAGCCCGCTGTCGTCACCGTGGGACATGATCAGACCGCCGACCATGCGGGTGGAGGTGCCCCAGGAGGTCTGCCAGACCAGCTTCCGTTCGCCGTCCCGGGCCAGGTAGCGGGTGTCGAACGCCTTGGCGAAGTTCTCCCCCAGCTCGTGGCTGGTGCCCATCTGGAGGGCCTTGCCGTCGCCCATCATGCCCTCCAGGGTGAGGGTGTTGATGGCGCCGGCGAAGCGCTCGCGCGGCGTCTTGCGGCCCAGCACCACGTCCACGGCGAGAACGTTGTACATGAAGTCGCCGTAGACCTCGCGGTGGATCATGGCGGCGTAGTCGCGGGCGTCCTCGTAGGTGGCGTGTGCGGTGTGGCCCTCCTGCCAGAGAAACTCACTCGTCCGGAGGAACACCCGGGGACGCATTTCCCAGCGCACCACATTGGCCCACTGATTGATCAGCAGGGGCAGGTCGCGGTAGCTCTGGATCCACTTGGAGAAGTAGTCGTTGATGATCGTCTCGGAGGTGGGCCGGACCACCACCGGCTCCTCCAGCTCCTTGCCGCCGCCGTGCGTGACCACGGCCAGCTCGGGGGCGAACCCCTCGACGTGCTCGGCCTCCCGGGTCAGGTACGACTGGGGGATGAACAGCGGGAAATAGGCGTTGTCGGCGCCCGCGCGCTTGATGCGGGCGTCCATCTCCTGCTGCATCCGCTCCCACAGCCCGTACCCGTACGGCCGGACCACCATGGTGCCGCGGACCGGGCCGTTGTCGGCCAGCTCGGCCTTGTTGATCAGATCCTGGTACCAGCGGGGGAAGTCCTCCGCCCGGGGCGTGAGTACGGGAGCCTTAGCCATGGCCGGAATGGTACGGGGCCATGGGGCAGAAGCGTGAATCCGGGCCCTTCGTCCCTCTGGACGACAGGAGCAAGCGGCAGTTATCTGGCATACAGGAGCGGGGGCAGCCATCCCGGAACCCGGCCCCGGCGGCCGGGTGCGAAGGGGAACCGCGAGGACCCTGGCCACGGGTCGATTGGGGCACGGTTGTATGACACCCACGCTGATCCACCACGACGAGACCAGGCCCTCCCGAGCCCGGGACTGGGCGGAGATCCAGGAGCGGATGTTCGTCCCGCTCTACGACGCGGTGTACGAGCGGCTGGCGGTCGGGCGGGAGACCAGGCTGCTGGAGCTGGGCTGCGGCACCGGGCTGGCGCTGCTGCGGGCCGCCGCACGCGGAGCGCAGGTGACCGGCACGGACACCGACCCCGAGCGGCTGCGGCTGGCCCGGGAGCGGCTGCTGCCGGAGCCCGAGGGGGGCGGCCGGCGCTACCCGGCCCGGCTGGTGGACGGCACCGTCCCCGACCCCGCACCGGACCCCTACACGCTGGTCACGGCGTTCGGCGCGCTGCCGGACGCCGAGGTGCTGCGCCGCGCTGCGGGGCTGGCCGCGCCGGGCACGCCGGTGGTGCTGACCGGCTGGGGGCGCCCCGAGACCTGCGCGGCCACGGTGGCCCTGGGCGTGGGCGCGCGCCTGGCCGGCCGGCTGTCCGGCACCCCGGGCCGCGGCGGGGATTCCGCGGTCCCTCCCGAGCCGCCGGGGGCGGAGGCGGTGGCGGCGCTCGCCCGCGAGGCCGGGCTGCACCCGGCCGACGGCGGCGAGGTGAGCTGCCCCTTCGGCTACCCCGGCCTCGCCTGTGCGCTGCGGGGACTGCTGGCGACCGGCAGCTTCGACAGCGCCGTGCAGGCGGCCGGCCACGAACAGGTCGCCAAGGAACTGGCCGAGTCCCTGCACCCCTACGTCAACCCCGACGGCACCGTGTGGCTGCCCAACACCCTGACCTACCTCATCGCCCGCACCTGACGGCGCCCGCCGCCCCTGACCGGCGCCCGGTGCCCGCGCCGGTCAGGGGTGCCGGGCGGCGGCCACGGCGCGGGCCGGGGCGGCGCGGAGGCCGTCCCGCCCGGCACCCGCGGGCGCAGGAACGCCGCGCTACTTGTCCTTGGGCAGGACGTTGCGGAACTCCTCCGGAAGCTCGAACGGGGTGTCGGCTTCCCCGTCCGGGGCGCCGAACGCGGCTCCGGCGCGGCGCTGGGCCGCCGCCTGCTCCTGCTGCTGCCGCTTCAGCGGGTTGCCGCTGCGGCGCGCGCCCTTGCCCTTCTTCTGCTGCTTGCCCTGGCGGCGTCCGCCACCGCCGCCGCCCATGCCGGGCATCCCCGGCATGCCGGGCATCCCGGGCATGCCGCCGCCCTGGGCCATCCGGGACATCATCTTGCGGGCCTCGAAGAACCGCTCCACCAGGTTCTTGACCGCGCTGACGTCGACCCCGGAGCCGCGGGCGATCCGGGCCCGGCGGGAGCCGTTGATGATCGTCGGGTCCTGCCGCTCGCCCGGGGTCATGGACTTGATGATCGCGGCGGTGCGGTCCACGTCCCGCTCGTCCAGATTGTTGATCTGGTCCTTGATCTGGCCCATCCCGGGCATCATGCCGAGCAGCTTGGAGATCGAGCCCATCTTCCGGACCTGCTCCATCTGGGAGAGGAAGTCCTCCAGGGTGAACTCCTTGGGCCCCTTCGCCAGCTTGGCGGCCATCTTCTCGGCCTCTTGCCGGCTGAAGGTCTGCTCGGCCTTCTCGATCAGGCTGAGCACATCGCCCATGCCCAGGATCCGGGACGCCATCCGGTCCGGGTGGAACGCGTCGAAGTCGTCGAGCTTCTCGCCGTTGGAGGCGAACATGATCTGCCGGCCGGTGACGTGGGCGACGGACAGCGCCGCACCGCCGCGCGCGTCGCCGTCGAGCTTGGAGAGCACCACGCCGTCGAAGCCGACGCCGTCCCGGAACGCCTCCGCGGTGGTCACCGCGTCCTGGCCGATCATGGCGTCGACCACGAACAGCACCTCGTCGGGGCTGACCGCGTCCCGGATGTCCGCGGCCTGCTCCATCATCTCCTGGTCGATGCCCAGGCGGCCGGCGGTGTCGACGATCACCACGTCGTACTGCTTCTCCCGGGCGTGCGCCAGGGAGTCCTTGGCGACCTGCACCGGATCGCCCACGCCGTTGCCCGGCTCGGGCGCGAAGACCGCCACTCCGGCCCGCTCGGCGACCACGGACAGCTGATTGACCGCGTTGGGGCGCTGGAGGTCACAGGCGACCAGCACCGGGGTGTGCCCCTGCTGCTTGAGCCAGCGGCCCAGCTTGCCCGCCAGGGTCGTCTTGCCCGCACCCTGCAGACCCGCGAGCATGATCACGGTCGGCGGCTGCTTGGCGAACCGCAGCCGCCGGGTCTCGCCGCCGAGGATGCGGATCAGTTCCTCGTTGACGATCTTGATGACCTGCTGGGCCGGGTTCAGTGCCCGGGAGACCTCGGCGCCGCGCGCCCGCTCCTTGATGTGGCCGATGAAGGAGCGGACCACCGGGAGGGCGACATCCGCCTCCAGCAGGGCGACCCGGATCTCCCGCGCCGTGGCATCGATGTCCGCCTCGCTCAGGCGGCCCTTTCCCCGCAGGGACTTGAATGTGGCTGCAAGGCGGTCGGAAAGTGTGTCGAACACGGCGCTGGCGGGTCCTTCGCATCGGGGGTCACGTCGGCGGTGCCTTTCAGGGTACCGCCGAGAGCGCCCGCTCGACGTCGCGGGCGAGCCCGGCCGCCTTCTCCGGAGGCAGCGGGGCACCGTCCTGCCCGGTCACGTAGAAGGCGTCCACCGCATTGGCGCCGAGCGTGGACACATGGGCGCTGCGCACCCGTACGTTCTGCTCCTCCAGCGCCCGGCCGATGCGGTGCAGCAGCCCCGGGGCGTCCTGGGCACGCACCTCCAGCACGGTGGCCAGCCGGGAGCCGAGCGGCGCCACGGCGACCCGGGGCGGCGGCGCCTGGGGTGCGCGGCGCCGGCGGCGGCGCTGGGCCGCCTCCCGCTCGGCGAGCCGGGACTCGATGTTCAGCGTGCCCTCCAGGGTGCGCACCAGGTCCGAGCGGAGCCGCTCGGCCTGCGGCAGGGAGCCGTACTCGGCGGCGACCCGCCAGTTGAGCAGCAGCACCTGGCCCTGTCCGGCGGGGTCGATGACGCGCAGTTCGGCGGAGCGCACGGTCAGCCGGTGCAGGGCCAGCACCCCGGCCAGGGCGGGCAGCACGCCGGGCCGGTCGGGCAGGGCGACCACCAGCTCCACGCCGACCGCCTCGGGCTGCGGGTCGGCCTGCCGGCCGGGCTCGCCGGGGCCGCCGCCGGCC
>NZ_WTLH01000182.1 GCF_011421595.1 Streptomyces sp. YIM 98790
GGCCGGCCGCCGGCGGGGGCCGGCCTCTTCCGCTCCGTGCGCCGGGGCCCGTTCGGCCGGGCCCGCCCCTCTCCTCCGGCGGGCCGGCGCAGGCGTGCTGTCCCGCCGGGGGCGGTCAGACCAGGCAGAGGGTGCAGTCGAGGCGGCTGACGTAGATCAGGTGGTCGGAGTGAGGGCTGGCCACCGCGGCCGTCCGGGAGGTGCGCCAGTGGGCGTTGCGGCTGCTGCCCAGGACGAAGAGGTAGTCCAGCTTGCGGCCGTCCTCGTGGGTGGCGAACCGCCAGGCGTCCCGGGGGCCGTCGGCCTCCTCCGCCACCTGGTACATCGGGGTCATCGTCGCCTGGTGCGGCTCGGCGTTGAAGTCGCCCCCGATCAGCACCGCGGCATAGTCGTCCAGCGGCCGGCCGCCCGGCTCCCAGTCCAGGAACTCCCGGGCCTGGGCGGTGCGCACCTCCTCGCTGCCGGACTCCAGGTGCACGCTGCACGTCACCACGTCGCCCAGGATGCCGCGGAAGACGGCGCACACCGCTCCGCGCCGCTCCGGGCCGCCGATCTGGGTGGGGAAGGTGTACTGGTAGGTCCGGAGGGGGGCCCGGCGGGTGAGGATGACGTTGCCGTAGCGCTCGCCGTTGGCGCAGGTGGTGCCGGTGTCGTAGAAGACGCCGTGCATGCCGGTGGCGCGGGCCAGGGCGGTGCCCTGGTTGTGGCACACCTCCTGGAGGGCGAGCGAGAACCAGTCGCCGGGCGGGGCGACGGCGTGCAGTCGCGCGGCCTCCTCGTCGATCCACGGGCCGGCGTCGCCCCGGTGGCCGACGTTCCCGTAGATGTTGTAGGTGCCGACCATGCCGGCGACGGTGGCGGATGCGGCGGCTGCGGCGGGCGGCTCGGTCACGGCGGCCTCCGGCGGGACAGGCGGACGGGCTGCGGCGGGGGCGGCGGTCAGCAGGGCGAGGGCCAGGGCCACGACGGCTGCCCGCAGGCCCCCCGGGGGAGGAACGATCATGCACATGCGCTAGCCGACCCGGCGGCCGGCCATGCCTTCCGGCGCGGGAAAACACCCACCGGGAGCGAATGGTCATACTGTATGTGCACGCCCCGTTGTGGCGGGTAACATCCTGCTGCCATGGCAACGGGAGGGGGAAGCCATCGATACCGGTGGACCGATGGGCTGCATGAAGCCGCTGCGCGCCGACGATCCGTCAGAAATTGCCGGTTACCGGCTGCTGGCCCGGATCGGCGAGGGCGGCATGGGGTGATGGTCACCGGCCCGGCGGGAGGCAAGCCGGAACGCCCGCCGAGGGGGCGCGCTCCGCTGGTGATCGCGGGTCTGGTGGTGGCCGTGGTCGTGGTGGTGCTGGCCGCGGGGTCCCTGCTGCTCACGTCCTCCAGTGACAGCAGCAGCGCCACGGGAGAGGCCGCGGAGGCCGGTGCGGACCCGGACCAGCCGGAGCGGTCGCCCGGGGTGAATCCGTCGGAGAGCCCCGCCCAGGGGGCGGACCCGGGGAACGGCGGGCAGGAGACCGGAGCGCCTGCGGAAAGCGCGGACCCCTCGGAGACGGAAGCCGCCGAGGCGTACACCGTGGTGCACGACCGGGTTCCGCTGACCCTGCGGGCCCCGGCCCAGCGCACCTACACGCATGTGGAGCCGGACGACGCGACGATCACCCCGAACGAGGGCAACTACCTGGTCGGCGGCGTGGAGTTCCTCTACGGCAACTGGAATCCCGCAGTGGCCGGGCTGGAGTTCCTGACCCCCACCGGTCTGGCCCGGGAGCCCGGCCCCGAGTCCTGCCGCACCGGCCAGCGGACCGATGTCCTTCCGGGCCCGGTGCTGATGGCCGATCTGGCGGAGGGCGACCCGGTGGGCAGCGGCACCCTGCTGTGCACGGTCACCACCGAGGGAGACCTCGCCATGCTGGAGGTCACGGGGATCAGCGACGAGGAGCTGCCGGAGATCACGGCCGAGCTCACCCTGTGGGACATCTCCTGATCCACCGCTCCGGGCGCGGGGCCGGGCCGGGCCGGCCCCGCGCCCGGTCCGGACGGCGGGTCAGGTCTCGGCGCCGGCCGCCGCCGCGCGCGGCGGGGCGGTGCTGTCGCGCACGATGAGGTCGGTGGCCAGCTCCACCCGGCGGGTCTCCGGGGCCTCACCGCGGCCCATGGTGAGCACCGTGCGGGTGGCCAGCGCGGCCATCTCCTCCAGCGGCTGGCGGACCGTGGTCAGCGGCGGCCAGGCCGAGCGGGACAGCGGCAGGTCGTCGAAGCCGACCACGCTCAGATCCTCCGGTACCCGCAGCCCGCGCTGGCGGGCGGCCTCGAAGACACCGAACGCCTGGAGATCACTGCCGGCGAAGATCGCGGTGGGCGGGTGCTCCAGGGAGAGCAGGGCATGGCCGTGGTCGTGGCCCGAGTCCACCAGGAAGGTGCCGCGCCGGATCAGCTCGGGCGCCACCTCGACCCCGGCCGTCTCCAGGGCGGCGCGGTAGCCGTCGATGCGGGCCTGGCTGCACAGCATGTCCGCGGGGCCGCTGATCACGCCGATCCGCCGGTGGCCCAGCTCCAGCAGGTGGCGGGTGGCGGCCAGGCCGCCGTTCCAGTTGGTGGCGCCGACCGAGACCACGCCGGGGGCCGGCTCGCCCTCGGGGTCGACCACCACGAAGGGCAGGGAGCGGGCGGTCAGCTGCGCCTGTATGGCGCCGGAGAGCCGGGAGGCGACGATCACCACGCCGTCGGTGCGGCGGGCGGCGATGCGTTCCAGCCAGTCGCGGCCGGGGCCGGCATGGGTGTGCAGGACCGAGATCACCACGCTGCCGCCGGCCTCCCGCGCGGCGCTCTCCGCGCCGCGGATGATCTCGATCGCCCAGGGGCTCTCGATCTCCGCGAAGACCAGGTCGATCAGGCCGGCCGGCTCGCCGTCCTGACTGACACGTCGCTGGTAGCCGTGCTTGTGCAGCAGCCGTTCCACCCGCTGCCGGGTCTCCGGTGCCACCTCCGGACGCCCGTTGATGACCTTGGAGACCGTGGGGATCGAGACCCCGGCCTCCTCGGCGATCAACGCGATCGTCACCCGCCTCTTCGTTGCCATGGGCAGAAGTCTAGCCGAAAAGTTTCGGAGTCCAGGGTGGGGCATCCGGGAGGAAAATGCGGACGCGCCGCCCCGTCCCCTCCCGGGACAGGGCCACTGACCTGTCACGACAAACCCACTCGGAAAGATTCGATGCCATATCGAAACTTTCGCTCCCCCTGCCCAAAGGGGCTTGTGTGGCGGCACAACGCGCCTGCCCGTACGGGCAGATGGCCGCGTTCCGGCCTCCGGCTCCCCAGCCCGAATACCCTCTTGCGGCCCTTCGTGAACCTGCTACGGGCCGCCCGGCGGCCGGACATGCCGACGGCCCGCCGGACCGCGCTGCGGCGGCCGGGCGGGCCGTGGCCGGGTGGCCTGGTGATCCGCGGGCCCGTGGGAGGGGGCGGAGAGGGCCCGCGGATCACCGGCCGGGAACGTCCAGCGGGATGACGGCCGGTCACTTCACCGAGCCGGCCATCACTCCCTGGACGAAGTGGCGCTGGAAGGCGAAGAAGACGATCACCGGGATCACCAGGGAGAGGAACGCCCCGGGTGCCAGCACCCCGATGTTGCTGCCGAACTGCCGCATCTCGGACTGCAGCGCCACGGTCAGCGGCTGCGAGTCGGCGTCCGCGAACAGCAGTGCCACCAGCATGTCGTTCCACACCCACAGGAACTGGAAGATGGCCAGGCTGGCGATGGCGGGCCGGCCGAGCGGCAGTACCAGCTGGGCGAAGATCCGCCACTCGTTGCCGCCGTCCAGCCGCGCCGCCTCCAGCATCTCCCGCGGGATCTCCGCGAAGTAGTTGCGCAGCAGGAACACGGCGAACGGCAGACCGTAGGCGACGTGGAACAGCACCACGCCGGGAATGGTGCCGAACAGGCCGAGCTTCCCGAAGAGTTCGGCCACCGGCAGCAGCCCGATCTGGACCGGGACCACCAGCAGCGCCACCACCAGCAGGAAGATCCAGTCCCGGCCGGGAAACTCCAGCCAGGCGAAGGCGTAACCGGCGAGCGCGGCGACGACCACCACCAGCGCGGTGGCGGGCACCGCGATCAGCACGGTGTTGGCCAGCGCCTGGGTGATGCCGCTGTTCTCCAGCAGCGCGCTGTAGTTGTCGAAGGACAGCTGGCGCGGTTCGGTCAGGGCGGTCCACCAGCCGCTGACCTGGTTGTCCTGCTCGCTGCGGAGCGAGGAGAACAGCAGCCCGGCCAGCGGGGTGAGCCAGACCAGGGCCACCACGAGCAGGAAGATCCGCAGCGCGCCGGAGGTGAGCAGCCCGGTCAGCCGGGCGGCGGGGTTCACGACTGGCTCCTGCGGAAGCGGCGGACGTTGAACACCATGGCCGGGATCACCAGAAGCAGCAGCAGCACGGCAAGCGCACTGCCCATGCCCTGGTCGTTGCCGCCGCCGAAGGAGACCAGCCACATCCGGGTGGCGAGCACGGCGGCGTCCTCCTGCACCGGTCCGGGTGCGATGACATAGACCAGGTCGAAGACCTTCATCACATTGATCACCAGGGTGACGAAGACGACGGTGAGCACCGGCGCGAGCATCGGCACGGTGATCTTGCGGAAGATCTGCCATTCGTTGGCGCCGTCGATCCGGGCCGCCTCCAGGGCGTCCCGGGGCAGCGAGGCCAGCCCGGCGCCGATCAGCACCACCGCGAATCCGGTCCAGATCCACAGATAGGCGCCGATGACAGCCGGGGTGATCATGGCCGGGCCGAGCCAGGAGACGCCGCCGTAGGGCTCGGCGAAGTTCCCGGCGGGCAGCTTCACGGTGTACTCGCCGTCCGGCAGGCCGGTGAGGACGAAGCTGCCGTCCGGGCCGGTGGTGGCGGTGGCCGCCACGGTCTTCCCGTCCGCGGCCAGGGCCTGGACGGTGATGCCGGGCAGGCCCGTCTCGCCGGGGTCCACCCGGCCGGGCTCTCCGCCGCCGCCCGGGGCGAAGTCGAGCCATACCGTGCCGCGGAGTTCGTCCGCGGCGCCCTGGGCGGAGCCCGCCCCGTGCGCGGGCTCCGCCTCTCCCGGGAGGTCTCCGGGGGCGATGCCGACCAGACCGAGGTCGAGGGACTGGCCGGGGACTGCGGTCCGGGCGCTCAGGTAGGAGCCGTCCGGTCCGGCTTCGAGTCCGCCGCCCTCGCGGACGCGGGCGGTGGGGTAGGCGGCCTGGCCGGCGAAGGTGTCGTGCACGCCGGTGACCACCGCGTTGAGCAGACCGCGGTCGGGGTCCTGCTCGTAGGCGAGGCGGAAGATGATGCCCGCGGCGAGGAAGGAGACCGCCATGGGCAGGAAGAGGACCAGCTTGAAGGCGGTGGCCCAGCGGATCTTCTCGGTGAGCACGCCGAGCACCAGGCCGAGGCCGGTGAGCACGGCCGGGGCGACCACGACCCAGATGGCGCTGTTGCGGATGGCGGTCAGCGTGGCGTCGTCCTGGAACAGCTCGGTGTAGTTGCCCAGGCCGACGAAGCGGTCGCCGTCCGCGTCGAACATGCTCCGGCCGAGCGAGAACACCACCGGGTAGACGACCAGGGCGCCGAGCAGCAGCAGGGTGGGGAGGACGAAGATCCAGGCGGTGATCCGGCGGCGGATCGCGCCGGGGCGGCGGTCTGGCCGGGTCCCCCGCCCGGCGCGGCGCCGCGGTGATGCGGCGCCGCGCCCGGACGCGGGGAGAGGCGGGGAGGGGGACCCGGCCGGCTGCGGGGACGGGGAGGTGACGGAGGTCATCGGGGGGTGTCCTGCCCGCCGCGCTCAGTTCCCGAAGGCCTTGGCGGCTTCCGCCTCCAGGGCCTCGGCCGTGGCCTGGGGGTCGGAGGGGTCGCGCAGGAAGTCCTGGAGGATCTTCCACTCGCCGGCGCCGCTGGTGCCGCCGAACGCGGCCGGGGCCTGGTCGGACATGTCGAAGCGGACGGTGTCGCCGGCCTCGATCAGCGAGGCGGCGGTCTCCTGGGTGATCTCGTCGCCGTAGGCGGAGAGGTCCAGGGCACTGTTCGGGGAGAGGAAGCCGCCCGCCTCGGCCCAGATGGCGGCGGCCTCCGGGGTGGCCAGGAACTCCACCAGGCGCTGGGCGGCCTCGGTGTTCTTGCCGTCCTTGAGGATCACGGCGGCGTCACCGCCGCTGACCACGGGGGCGGTGCCGCCGTCCACGGCCGGGAAGGGGAAGAAGACGGCGTCCTCGCCGAGGGTGCGGCCGTAGTCCTCGCGGGCCAGGCCGCCCACGAAGTCGCCCTCGTAGACCATGGCGGCCTGGGGCTCGGGGCCGAAGACCTTGCCGACGGAGGTGGGGAAGTCGGTGCCGAGGGAGCCGTCGGCGCCGCCGGCCAGCAGTTCCTCGCTGGAGAACAGTTCGCCCAGGGTGGTCAGGGCCTCCACCACGGAGGGGTCGGTCCAGGGGATCTCGTGGACGGCGAGCTTGTCGTACATCTCGGGGCCGGCCTGGGAGAGGTAGATGTTCTCGAACCAGTCGGTGAGGGTCCAGCCGTCGGCGCCGGCCACGGCGAAGGCGGGCAGCCCGNGGTCCAGCCGTCGGCGCCGGCCACGGCGAAGGCGGGCAGCCCGGAGTCGGCGATGGTGTTGGCGTTCTGGATCAGCTCCTCGTAGGAGGAGGCCGGTTCCACACCGGCGTTGGCGAACGCCTCGGGGCTGTACCAGATGGTCGACTTGTGGGCGGCCTTGAAGTAGAGGCCGTAGAAGGTGCCGTCCACGGTGCCGTAGTCGCGCCAGACGCTGGCGAAGTTGGCGGTGGCGGTGGCGTCGACCTTCTCGTCCAGCGGCTCCAGCCAGCCGGAGCGGGCGAACTCCTGGAGCACGCCGAGCTGGGCGACCAGCACCACGTCGGGCGCGGAGCCGCCCTGGATCTTGCTGCCCACGAAGGTGGCGAGGTTGTCGCCGGTGGAGGTGAAGGTGGTCTTGGCCCCGGTCTCCTCGGTGAAGGCGTCCAGCACCTTCTGGAAGTTGTCGAGTTCGGTGCCGGTCCACACGCCGGCCACGGAGACGGTCTGGCCTTCGAGGTCCTTGCCGGAGCCGCCGCCGGAGCCGGAGCCGGAGCCGGAGTCTCCCCCGCAGGCGGTGGCGGTCAGGGAGAGGGCAAGCAGGGCGGCGGTGGCGGCGGTGAACCGTCGGACACGGCCGAGTATGGGTCTGGTGGTGGTACGAGGCCAGGTCGGTCGGCTCATGGCAGTACGTCGTCCCTTCGAGCTGCCTGCAACGGTTATAGATGCATGTTAGGTATCTCCTACAGAAGGGTGTCAACGG
The DNA here is from genome assembly GCF_011421595.1 of Streptomyces sp. YIM 98790. Classification (GTDB taxonomy): domain Bacteria; phylum Actinomycetota; class Actinomycetes; order Streptomycetales; family Streptomycetaceae; genus Streptomyces. The sequence goes on from NZ_WTLH01000182.1 coordinate 7,322, forward strand.
TCGCGCACGGCCCAATATCCCTAACAGTTAGGTAACCGGTCCACCCGGCGAGGGCCGGCGGCGGCCGGCGACGGCCGGTGGCGGGGGCTGCGGAGGCGTGGCCCGCGCGGCGCCCGACCTCAGTCCCGGCGGACGATGGCCGCCAGTTCACGGGCCAGCCGGTCCACCGCGTCCCGCGGACTCTGGCGCAGCGCCATCACGTCGTGCACCACCGCCTGCACCGCCAGGCTGACCTGGTCGTAGCGCGCGCTCTTGGGACGCGGCTGGGCCGACAGCACGCTGCTGCGCAGCGTCGGCAGATAGGGGTGCTCGCGCACCAGCTCCGGATCGTCGTAGAGCGAGGCCCGCACCGGCGGCAGCGAGCCCTCGGTCAGTACCCGGCGCTGCACCTGCTCACTGGTGAGGTAGGCGATCAGGTCGGCGGCCGACTCCGGATGGCGGGAACCGCTGCTGATCGCCAGGTTGGCACCGCCGAGCACGCTGGCGCCCGGTCCGTCCGGTCCGGGCAGCGGAACCGCGCCCACCCGGCCGGCCACCGCCGAGCCGGGCGCGTTCGCCATGGCGTACACATAGGGCCAGTTGCGCAGGAAGAGCAGCCGCCCGTCCTGGAAGGCGCGGCGCGACTCCTCCTCCTTCCAGGTCAGGGCCTCGCGCGGGATCCAGCCCTCGCGCACCCCGCCGGCCAGGAACTCCAGCCCCTCGCGCACCGCCCGGGAGCCGGCGGTCACCCGGGTGCCCTCGTCCCCCAGGAAGGAGCCGCCGGCCGAGGCGACCGCCTCGGTGGCGTTCACGGTGAGCCCCTCGTAGGGCAGGAACTGGCCGGCGTAGCCGGCCAGGCCGTGCTCCGGTGCCACGCTGCGGGCCAGCCGGGCCAGTTCGTCCCAGGTGCGCGGGGGCTGCTCGCCGGCCGCCGCCAGAATGTCGGTGCGGTAGTAGAGCAGGCCGGCGTTGGTCACATAGGGCACCGCGTAGAGCCGGCCGCCGAAGGTGGCGGCGTCCACCACCGGCGGCAGGAAGGAGTCCAGCTCGAAGCGGCCGGCGTCCAGCTCGGTGATCCAGCCCGCCGCGGCGAACTCCGAGGTCCAGGCCACATCGATGTTGAGCACGTCGAACCGGCTGCTGCCGGAGCGCACTTCGGTGATCATCTGGGCACGGGTGTCGTCCGCCGCGTCCGGCAGCTCGATCAGCGTGACCTGCTCGTCCGGGCGCCGCTCGTTCCAGTCCGCCAGCAGGCCGGCCCAGTAGCCGGTCCAGTCCTCGGTGGTGACCAGGGTGAGCGGGCCGCGCCCCGCCGCCTGCGCGGATTCGGGCACGGCCGTGGCATATCCGGCGAGCAGGGCCAGCACGGCCAGGAGTCCGCGCCCGGCGGCCCGCGTCCACGGCATCGGCACCTCCCGTCCCCGACGAGGGCAGCCTCGTCGCCACACCCGGGTCCGATCATATAACTGTTAGCTATGCGCGATAATGGGCCGTCCATCACGATCCAGCAGCAGCGGCACGGCCGCAGGCGTCCCCGCCGGCGCCCGCCGCCCGTCCCGCACCGTACAGCCCCGGACGGGGAGGAGGAGGGCGCGCGTGCGTCTGCCGATCCTGGCTCTCCTCGCGCACGGCCCCGCCCACGGCTATGAGCTCAAGCAGCAGCTCGAAAGGCTGCTGGGCGCCGCCTACCCGCAGCCCAACGTCGGCCAGATCTACGTCACCCTGGGCCGCCTGGAGAAGTCCGGCCTGATCGAGGGCGAGGAGGTGGCGCAGGAGAGCCGCCCCAACAAGCGCACCTACCGGCTCACCGAGGCCGGGCGGGAGGCGGTCGCCGCCTGGTTCGAGGACACCACCGACGAACCCCGGGTGCGGGACGAGTTCTTCATGAAACTGGCGCTGGCGCCGCACACCGGGATGGCCGACCGGGTGGCGCTCATCAACAGACAGCGGCGGCAGTACCTGAATACCATGCGGAGCCTGTCCAAGCTGGCCGCCGCCGAGGACCGGGACAACCGGGTGGCCCAGCTCCTGATCGAGGGCGCCATGCTGCACCTGCAGGCCGACCTCGACTGGCTGGAACGCTGTCAGGAGGAGTTCGAGTGAGCCGAGCGGACCGACACCGAAACGACCGATCCGGCATACCGGACACGCCTGACACGCCTGACACACCCGCCGCTGCCGCCGCACCGGCCGGAACGCCCGGCGGAGAGGGCGGAGACCACGGGGAGAACGGGGAGAAGGGGGAGAGCGGGGAGCACGCGGGCCACCCGGGCCGGCCCCCGCTGCTGCGCGCCGAGGGCCTGACCAAGACCCACCACGGAGAGGGCGGCCCGGTGCACGCCGTGCGCGGGGTCGGCCTGCACGTGGACCGCGGCGAGTTCGTCGCCGTGACCGGGCCCTCGGGCGCCGGAAAGTCCACCCTGCTGCACCTGCTCGGCGGCCTCCAGCGCCCGGACAGCGGCCGGATATGGATCGACGGCCGCCGGGTCGACGGCTACAGCGAGACCCGCTGGGCGGTGCTGCGCCGCCGCAGCGTCGGCGTGGTCTTCCAGTTCTTCAACCTGGTCTCCAACCTCACCGTGGCCGACAACGTGGAACTCCCCGCCCTGCTGGCCGGCTCCCCGCCGCGGGCCGCCCGGGAGGCCCGCGCCGAACTGCTCGCCGAACTCGGCCTGGCGGGCAAGGAACGGGCCATGCCCGGCGAGCTCTCCGGCGGCGAGCAGCAGCGGGTCGCCCTGGCCCGCGCCCTGGTCAACCACCCCGACCTGCTGCTGGCCGACGAGCCGGCCGGCAGCCTGGACAGCCGCGGCACCCGCGAGGTGCTGCGCCTGCTCACCCGCTTCCACCAGCGCGGCCAGACCATCGTGCTGGTCACCCACGACGCCCGGATGGCCAGCGCCGCCGACCGGGTGCTCAGCCTGTTCGACGGCCGGATCACCGACGACGCCGCGCTGGACGGGGACGTCCCGGCCGGCCGCCCCGGGCGCGGAGTGGCCGGTGTGCTGGGTCTGAGAGGCTGACACCATGCGGGCCACGCTGCGCTGGGCGCACGCCGATCTCCGGGCACACCGCGGCGAAGCCCTGTTCTTCGTCCTCGCCACGGCCGGCATCGTGGCCTCCCTGCTGCTGGCCGCGGCGCTGTTCGGCTATGCGTCCAATCCCTGGCAGCGCGTCTTCACCCAGTCCGAGGGCGCCCACATCTGGCTGCACACCCGCCCGGACGCCGAGACCGGCGCGCTGGCCGGGCTGGACGGGGTGACCGGCCTGTCCGGTCCCCACCGCACCGTCCGCACCACGGCCGAGACCCGGGGTGTGCCCGCCGAACTGGAGCTGCGGGCCGCCGTGACCCAACCGCCCGCCGTCGCCCGGCCGCAGCTGGTCACCGGCCGCTGGCTGACCGGGCGGGACGCCGAGCAGTCCGGCACGGCGGCCGGCGGCGTGGTGCTGGAGCGTTCGCTGGCCGAGGAGCTGTGGGCCGAGCCCGGCACCCTGCTGACCGTGCCCGGTGCGGACGGCGGCCACCGCACCCTGCGGGTGGTCGGGGTGGCCGAGACCGCCGAGCCCGGCTACCGGCCCGGGGAACGCCCGGGCGTGGCCTGGGCACCCGCCGAGGTACTGGTCCGGACCGCCGCGGAACGCTCCGGCCAGGCGGTCGGCCTGCGGCTGGCCGACCCCGCGGACACCGACTTCCTGATCCAGCGGGCGGTCACCGCACTCGGCCCGGACCAGGTGGTACAGGTCGTGGACTGGCGGCAGGCGCGCACCGAGGGAGGCGGCAGCGACCGCACCCTGGGCCTGCTGTTCGCGGTCTTCGGGCTGGGCGCGCTGCTGGCCGCCGGGCTGGCCGCCTCCGGCGCCATCGGGGTGCGCATCCGCGGACAGCTCCGGGACATCGCGGTGCTCAAGGCCATCGGTTTCACCCCCGGCCAGGTGGTGCGGATCTTCCTGCTCCAGCATCTGGGGTTCGCCCTGCTGGGCGCGGCCGTGGGCACCGCGCTGATCGGTGCCCTGGGGGGCCGGCTGCCCGGCCGGATCGGCGAGGCCACCGCGGTGTGGCGGGACCTGCCCGGTTCCACCGCGGTGATGGCCGCGGTGCCGGCCGCCACCGTGGCGTTGATCGCCGCGGCCACCTCCCTGACCGCCTGGGGCGCCGGGCGGGTGCCGCCGGTGCCGGCCGGGCGGGCCGCACTGCCCGCGGGGCG
>NZ_WTLH01000183.1 GCF_011421595.1 Streptomyces sp. YIM 98790
GGGTCGGCGACGCGGGTTGCGCCGCTCCTGACGGGCGTGCCGGGCAGGGCCGGTCACCCGCGCTTCGGGGCCGGTGGCGAGCGGTACCGGCGGCCGGACCGTCCGGTGCCCGGGGAGGCGTGGCGGCATCGGGCCTGCTCGACCGGACCGGCAGTGGAGGAGTTGCCCGGCGGCGCAGGCACGCCAACACGCCGTTGACCCGAATCACTCCATCGGGTAAGCGCACAGGCATACTTTCTGGCTTGGGGGTACGCCAGCGCCCGGTGCCGCGAGAGCAGTGCGAGGAGAGACACGGGCGCACCGGAGGGACCTCCGATGCGACCCCTGCGCCTCGCACCGCACGGCAGGGCGGCAAGGGACGCGGGCTCCCGGACCCCTGCCGGTGAGGACGAGTGAGCTCGCGCCGGCGGCGCGGAGCCGCCGCACGGGTCCGGCATGTCGCCGGCGGGGGCGGGCGGTTGGCCGGCTGCTGCCCCGGCAGGCGCCCGCTCCGGGCGGACACCTCATGCGGGACCGCGGACCGCGGCAGCCGTGGACGGCGCCCGGCAACCCCGTCATCGCCGTCCCAAGCCACCACATCCCGCCACCCGATCGGGTGACCGGCACCGATATGAGCCGCTCAGCATCGGCATCCGGTGCACGGTGGTGACCTGCGGCCCGCCGCACGCGTTGATGCGGGCGGCAGGCGGCAGGCGGCAGCGCAGCACCCACAGGAGCGGAGGGCCGGGAACGGTGAGCAGTGCCGGACAGCGGGACGGACAGATCCCCCGGCGGACCGGGGAGAGCACCGCCGTGCCGGCGCGGGAGTTCCGCTCGCCGTTGACCCGGATGCTGCTCAGATCCGACGGGCTCACCACGCCCCTGCTGGAAGCGCTGGCCGGCGGGCCGGTACGGGTCGGCCGCGGGGACTGCGGCGAGATCAGGGCAGGCCGGGCCGAGGCGTCGGCGGCGCCGCTGGCAGCGGCCGACGCCGCCCCGCTGCTGGTACGCCGCTCCGTCATGGTCACCGGCAGCGGACACTCCGTGTCCGCCAACCGCGTCATCGCCCGCCTGGGGCTCGCCCCGTGCCTGGACGCCTGCCTGCGTGACCCGACGGCGCCGCTGGGCCCGGCACTGGCCGCCACGGGCTCCGGACCGCTGCGCCGCACGCTCCTGAGCACGGGCACATCGGCGTGGACCGCCGGCCGGACCCCGGGCGTGGGCTGCTGGCGCACCTACCTGATGCGGCTGGGAGACATCCCGCTGGCGGTGGTGACAGAGCACTTCGATCCCGCCCTGGTTCCCGCGCATACCGCGTCACACCGCGGGCGGTGCGCCATGGGCGCGTCCTGAGCCGGCAGCACCGCGACAGCACGAGAAGCGAGAGGAAGGACGCGAGCGGCATGGGCAGGGTGGGCATCATCGGAGCGGGCCCGGCCGGGCTGGTTCTGGCCTCTCTCCTGAGCGAAGCGGGAATCGAATGTGCCGTCCACGAACGGCACACCCGCGCCGAGGTGGAGGCCCGGCCCAGAGCCGGGCTGCTGGAGCAGCGCACCGTGGACCTGCTGCGTGGCCACGGCCTGGCGGAACGGCTGCTGCGCGAGGGCGTACCGCACGGCGGCTGCCTCTTCCTGTGCGCTGGGCGACGGGTGCGGCTGGACTACGAGAAACTGTCGGGCGGCGCCCGGCACTGGGTCTACCCGCAGCAGTTCCTGGTCCGGGACCTGATCGCCCACCTCGCCGAGGCTCCCGGCGTCACGCTGCGTTTCGCCAGCCCGGTGCGCGCCGTGCAGGACATCGAGACCCGCCCGGCCCTGCGCGGCACGGACGGCATCGAACGGTTCGACGTGGTCGCCGGATGTGACGGCTCCCGCGGGGTGGCCCGACGGGCCCTGCCCCCGGGCCGCACCCGCGAGACGGTGCGCCACTACCCCTACGGGTGGCTGGCGGTCCTGGCCGAGGTCGACCGCCCCGTGGAAGAGATCGTCTACGCCGGCCATCCCCGCGGCTTCGCCGGGCTCATGCCCCGCTCCGCCCGCATCAGCCGCTTCTACCTCCAGTGCGGCCCGCACGACACCCCCGGGATGTGGCCGCCCCACCGGGTGCGCGGTGAACTGCGCTCCCGCCTGGAGCATGCCGCGGAACTGCTGCCCCGGCTGCACCGGGTGACCGAATGCCAGGTGCTGCGCATGCGGAGCAGCGTGACGGAGCCGCTGTGCCACGGGCGGCTGTTCCTGGCCGGGGACGCGGCACACGTCCTGACCCCTTGCGGGGCCAAGGGGATGAACCTGGCCATCGCCGACGCCGCGGCACTGGCCGACTGCCTCACCCGCTGGCTGCGCGAGGACGATCCGGGTGCCGCCGGCGCCTACAGCGCCTCGCGCCTGCACGAGGTCCGGCGCGTGCAGGAGTTCTCCGGCCGGCTGCTGCACCTGCTGCACCTGCCACCCGATGCCGGTGAAGGGCACGGGGTGGAGCTGCGCCTGCGGCAGGCGGCGCTGGACCGGCTGGCCGAGGGCGGCCCGTACGCCGAGGACTTCGCCCGCCAGTACGTGACCTGCGAACCCCGCCCGCTCCCCGGCAGCCTCGGCACGCTGCCGCTGCCCGGGCCTGCGGCCACGGGCACCGCCTGACCTGGAAGGACACCGTACCCGTGACCGTCGTATCCGGCGGAACCCCTGGGCGGCCCCGCGCCGCACTGACGGCAATCCGCACCACCGCCGTCCGGCTGTACGGGCTCTCACGCGGCACCCAGGCCGCACTCAGCGTGGCCCAGCCCTGTCTCGGGCTGCTGCTCGCGGCCGGGATGCCGCCACCGGCCGGTACCGCGCTGCTCTGCCTCGCGGCCGCCACCACGGGATCGTTCGCCGGTTTCGCCCTGCACGACCTGATGGATCTGCGGCTGGACCGGAGCCGCTTCGCCCACCAGCGCCCCTGCGACGCCTTCGACATCGACATCGTGGGCCCGCGTCATCCTCTGGCCCAGGGGAAGCTGTCCACGGTGACGGCCGTGGTGTGGACCGTGCTGCTGGCGTCGGTCTCCCTGACGCTTTCTGCGCTGCTGGACCCGGTGTGTGTCGCGCTGTTCGTCACGGCCGTCTCGCTGCAGCTGGCGTACTGCGCACTCGCCACCGTGACGGCGTACAAGTTCCTGCTCACCGGCCTCACCGTGGCGGCGTGGGCAAGCGCGGGCTGGTTCGCCGCCGACCCCCGCCCGGAGGCCGGCGGCTGGCTGCTGCCGGCGCTGTTCGCCGGATGGATGGCCGCCTGGGAGATCGGCGGGCGCAACATCGTCAACGACTGGGCGGATGTGGAGGAGGACCGGCACCTCGGCGTCCGTACGGTGCCCGCGGTGTACGGGGTGCGGACCGCCGGGCTGCTCACCCTCGTGTTCCTGGCAGCGGCCTGGGCGGGGGGCATCGCGGTCCCTGCCCTCGGGGGCCATGGGCCGGCGGCCCTGCTCGGCACCGCGATCGCCGGGACATGGCTGCTGCTCGCGCCCGGATGGCGCCTGCTGCGCGACGGCAGCCCGCAGACCGCCCTGGGCCTGTTCAACCGAGCAAGCTTCTATCCGCCCGTCGTCCTGCTCCTCCTGGTCTGCGCCCCGGCGGCCGACCGGGCGCTGGGCCTGTGAGTCACCGGCCGCGTTCCCGTCCGCCCCGGGCCCCGGCGACCGCGCATCCACCGGCCCCCGCCGTCCCGCCGGCCACGGCTGCCACCCGCCCCGGCCGGGCCCGTGAACAGCCGGCTACCCGGCGGTCGCCTGCGCGCGGGCCGCGGACACCACGAGATGCCCGGGCGGGCAGAAGCGGGTGCGCACCTCGACCGGCGCCCCGCAGCTCGCGGCCAGTTCCCGGACCGCGGAAGCGCTGTAGACCTTCCTGAGACTGATCACGCCGTCGTGCAGATTCGCCGCGCCTCCGGTGAGAAGCATCAGCGGGGCCACGCCCAGCAGCACAGGATGACGCCAGGCGTCCACGATCAGCAGGCGGCGGGCCGCCCGTGTCCCCTCGGCCAGCACCTTGCGCACCTGAGGAGGTTCGAGGTGATGCAGTGACGCCGTGAAGACCGCCACGTCCCACGTGCCGTCCGGCGCGTCGATCGCGGTCGCGTCGATGACGCGGGAGCTGGTGCGAGGATCGGCGGCCAGGGCACTGCGGCGGAACGCCTCCAGCGACTCGGGACGGATGTCGCTGACCGTCACCCGGGCATCGGGCATGTCCTTCAGCATCCGCTCGGCCAGCCGGCCCCGCCCCGCGCCCAGCTCCAGGATTCTGGGGCCGGCCAGCCCAGCCGCCTCGCGTGCCACCAGCCTGCTGTACAGGCGGTAGCCCCCGGTCAGCCGCTGGAACCGGTCCAGCCCGCGCAGCACCCGCCGCGCTTCGTCCCCGTGCTCGGGCAGATCGATGTACTCCGGACGGCCGGTTTCGTACCACCGGTCCCACCATGCCGGACGGGGCCCGCCGCGGCCGAACTCACCAGTCACTCGCCACACCTCACCCCGTCACCTCCCCGGCCGTCCGCCGGAAAGCGTAGAGCCCGCGCCTGGCGCATCGCGGCCGAGGGGGGACCGGGTCACCCCATCGCGTGAGGGCCCGCGGCGGTACCGCAGCAGCCGCCCCCTGCGGGGATGGCCCCCGGGGCGGCAGGACGGGGCGGACGGCACCGGGGCTGCGGTCGGCGGCACGCGGCACCTTCCCGGGCGGGTGCCGCGGGCACCGCGCGGGTGCGGGATGCCGCCCCGAGGCGCGGGAGGGAACCGGGCGGGCTGTGCTCCCCGGCGGCCCGGGAGTCCTCCCTGCACCACACCGGGCGCCGGAAAACCGGTGTCGGCCGGCCGGCGCGGTGGTGTGTGATCGGGGTATGGCAATCGTGTTGGGCAGGCCGGGAGCCGGCGGGTTGGGCGAGGTCGTGGGTGTGCTGCGGAAGTGGCAGGACGACGGGGCGCCGATGCAGCTGCATCCGGGAGACGTGGGCTGGTTCTGGCGGTTCGGTCCGGAGGCGACGGCCGCGGCGGTCCGGACCTGGAGCCGGGACGGACGGATTCTCGCCGTCGGGCTGCTGGACGGTCCCGGGCTGCTGCGGCTCACGATCGCGCCGGACGCCCGGCGGGACGGTGAGCTGGCGCGGCGGCTGGCCGAGGACGTGACCGCGCCGGAGCGCGGGGTACTGGGGGAGGGGAAGGCGTACGTCGAGGCGCCCGTGGACGCACTGGTCCAGGATGCGCTGTCCGAGGAGGGCTGGAGCACCGACGAGCCGTGGACGCCGCTGCGCCGCGATCTCACCGGGCCGGTGGCGGAACCGGGTGTGCGGATCGAGGTGACCGGCCCGGAGCGGGCGCATGTACGGGCCGCCGTGCAGCGGGCGTCGTTCGACGGGTCGACGTTCACGGAGGAGCGCTGGCGGGCGATGGCGTCCGGACTGCCGTACGCCGACGCCCGGTGTCTGGTCGCGTACGACGAGCAGGGCAACGCGGTGGCAGCGGTGACGGTGTGGTCGGCCGGCCCGGGGAAGCCCGGGCTGCTGGAGCCGATGGGCGTGCACCGGGAACATCGCGGTCACGGCTACGGCAGAGCCGTCACCGTCGCCGCGGCCGCCGCACTCCGGACCATGGGCTCGTCGAGCGCGGTTGTCTGCACCCCGAGCTCCAACGCCGGCGCCGTCGCCACCTACATGTCGGCCGGATTCCAGAGGCTTCCCGAGGTCCGGGACCGGCGCCGGGACGCATAGGCCGCGGTCCGCCCCGGGCGAGCGTGCCTGGCCCGCCGCCGGCGGCGGGCCAGGCACGCTCGCCCGGGGCGGACCGCGGCCTATGCGTCCCGGCGCCGGTCCCGGACCTCGGGAAGCCTCTGGAATCCGGCCGACATGTAGGTGGCGACGGCGCCGGCGTTGGAGCTCGGGGTGCAGACAACCGCGCTCGACGAGCCCATGGTCCGGAGTGCGGCGGCCGCGGCGACGGTGACGGCTCTGCCGTAGCCGTGACCGCGATGTTCCCGGTGCACGCCCATCGGCTCCAGCAGCCCGGGCTTCCCCGGGCCGGCCGACCACACCGTCACCGCTGCCACCGCGTTGCCCTGCTCGTCGTACGCGACCAGACACCGGGCGTCGGCGTACGGCAGTCCGGACGCCATCGCCCGCCAGCGCTCCTCCGTGAACGTCGACCCGTCGAACGACGCCCGCTGCACGGCGGCCCGTACATGCGCCCGCTCCGGGCCGGTCACCTCGATCCGCACACCCGGTTCCGCCACCGGCCCGGTGAGATCGCGGCGCAGCGGCGTCCACGGCTCGTCGGTGCTCCAGCCCTCCTCGGACAGCGCATCCTGGACCAGTGCGTCCACGGGCGCCTCGACGTACGCCTTCCCCTCCCCCAGTACCCCGCGCTCCGGCGCGGTCACGTCCTCGGCCAGCCGCCGCGCCAGCTCACCGTCCCGCCGGGCGTCCGGCGCGATCGTGAGCCGCAGCAGCCCGGGACCGTCCAGCAGCCCGACGGCGAGAATCCGTCCGTCCCGGCTCCAGGTCCGGACCGCCGCGGCCGTCGCCTCCGGACCGAACCGCCAGAACCAGCCCACGTCTCCCGGATGCAGCTGCATCGGCGCCCCGTCGTCCTGCCACTTCCGCAGCACACCCACGACCTCGCCCAACCCGCCGGCTCCCGGCCTGCCCAACACGATTGCCATACCCCGATCACACACCACCGCGCCGGCCGGCCGACACCGGTTTTCCGGCGCCCGGTGTGGTGCAGGGAGGACTCCCGGGCCGCCGGGGAGCACAGCCCGCCCGGTTCCCTCCCGCGCCTCGGGGCGGCATCCCGCACCCGCGCGGTGCCCGCGGCACCCGCCCGGGAAGGTGCCGCGTGCCGCCGACCGCAGCCCCGGTGCCGTCCGCCCCGTCCTGCCGCCCCGGGGGCCATCCCCGCAGGGGGCGGCTGCTGCGGTACCGCCGCGGGCCCTCACGCGATGGGGTGACCCGGTCCCCCCTCGGCCGCGATGCGCCAGGCGCGGGCTCTACGCTTTCCGGCGGACGGCCGGGGAGGTGACGGGGTGAGGTGTGGCGAGTGACTGGTGAGTTCGGCCGCGGCGGGCCCCGTCCGGCATGGTGGGACCGGTGGTACGAAACCGGCCGTCCGGAGTACATCGATCTGCCCGAGCACGGGGACGAAGCGCGGCGGGTGCTGCGCGGGCTGGACCGGTTCCAGCGGCTGACCGGGGGCTACCGCCTGTACAGCAGGCTGGTGGCACGCGAGGCGGCTGGGCTGGCCGGCCCCAGAATCCTGGAGCTGGGCGCGGGGCGGGGCCGGCTGGCCGAGCGGATGCTGAAGGACATGCCCGATGCCCGGGTGACGGTCAGCGACATCCGTCCCGAGTCGCTGGAGGCGTTCCGCCGCAGTGCCCTGGCCGCCGATCCTCGCACCAGCTCCCGCGTCATCGACGCGACCGCGATCGACGCGCCGGACGGCACGTGGGACGTGGCGGTCTTCACGGCGTCACTGCATCACCTCGAACCTCCTCAGGTGCGCAAGGTGCTGGCCGAGGGGACACGGGCGGCCCGCCGCCTGCTGATCGTGGACGCCTGGCGTCATCCTGTGCTGCTGGGCGTGGCCCCGCTGATGCTTCTCACCGGAGGCGCGGCGAATCTGCACGACGGCGTGATCAGTCTCAGGAAGGTCTACAGCGCTTCCGCGGTCCGGGAACTGGCCGCGAGCTGCGGGGCGCCGGTCGAGGTGCGCACCCGCTTCTGCCCGCCCGGGCATCTCGTGGTGTCCGCGGCCCGCGCGCAGGCGACCGCCGGGTAGCCGGCTGTTCACGGGCCCGGCCGGGGCGGGTGGCAGCCGTGGCCGGCGGGACGGCGGGGGCCGGTGGATGCGCGGTCGCCGGGGCCCGGGGCGGACGGGAACGCGGCCGGTGACTCACAGGCCCAGCGCCCGGTCGGCCGCCGGGGCGCAGACCAGGAGGAGCAGGACGACGGGCGGATAGAAGCTTGCTCGGTTGAACAGGCCCAGGGCGGTCTGCGGGCTGCCGTCGCGCAGCAGGCGCCATCCGGGCGCGAGCAGCAGCCATGTCCCGGCGATCGCGGTGCCGAGCAGGGCCGCCGGCCCATGGCCCCCGAGGGCAGGGACCGCGATGCCCCCCGCCCAGGCCGCTGCCAGGAACACGAGGGTGAGCAGCCCGGCGGTCCGCACCCCGTACACCGCGGGCACCGTACGGACGCCGAGGTGCCGGTCCTCCTCCACATCCGCCCAGTCGTTGACGATGTTGCGCCCGCCGATCTCCCAGGCGGCCATCCATCCGGCGAACAGCGCCGGCAGCAGCCAGCCGCCGGCCTCCGGGCGGGGGTCGGCGGCGAACCAGCCCGCGCTTGCCCACGCCGCCACGGTGAGGCCGGTGAGCAGGAACTTGTACGCCGTCACGGTGGCGAGTGCGCAGTACGCCAGCTGCAGCGAGACGGCCGTGACGAACAGCGCGACACACACCGGGTCCAGCAGCGCAGAAAGCGTCAGGGAGACCGACGCCAGCAGCACGGTCCACACCACGGCCGTCACCGTGGACAGCTTCCCCTGGGCCAGAGGATGACGCGGGCCCACGATGTCGATGTCGAAGGCGTCGCAGGGGCGCTGGTGGGCGAAGCGGCTCCGGTCCAGCCGCAGATCCATCAGGTCGTGCAGGGCGAAACCGGCGAACGATCCCGTGGTGGCGGCCGCGAGGCAGAGCAGCGCGGTACCGGCCGGTGGCGGCATCCCGGCCGCGAGCAGCAGCCCGAGACAGGGCTGGGCCACGCTGAGTGCGGCCTGGGTGCCGCGTGAGAGCCCGTACAGCCGGACGGCGGTGGTGCGGATTGCCGTCAGTGCGGCGCGGGGCCGCCCAGGGGTTCCGCCGGATACGACGGTCACGGGTACGGTGTCCTTCCAGGTCAGGCGGTGCCCGTGGCCGCAGGCCCGGGCAGCGGCAGCGTGCCGAGGCTGCCGGGGAGCGGGCGGGGTTCGCAGGTCACGTACTGGCGGGCGAAGTCCTCGGCGTACGGGCCGCCCTCGGCCAGCCGGTCCAGCGCCGCCTGCCGCAGGCGCAGCTCCACCCCGTGCCCTTCACCGGCATCGGGTGGCAGGTGCAGCAGGTGCAGCAGCCGGCCGGAGAACTCCTGCACGCGCCGGACCTCGTGCAGGCGCGAGGCGCTGTAGGCGCCGGCGGCACCCGGATCGTCCTCGCGCAGCCAGCGGGTGAGGCAGTCGGCCAGTGCCGCGGCGTCGGCGATGGCCAGGTTCATCCCCTTGGCCCCGCAAGGGGTCAGGACGTGTGCCGCGTCCCCGGCCAGGAACAGCCGCCCGTGGCACAGCGGCTCCGTCACGCTGCTCCGCATGCGCAGCACCTGGCATTCGGTCACCCGGTGCAGCCGGGGCAGCAGTTCCGCGGCATGCTCCAGGCGGGAGCGCAGTTCACCGCGCACCCGGTGGGGCGGCCACATCCCGGGGGTGTCGTGCGGGCCGCACTGGAGGTAGAAGCGGCTGATGCGGGCGGAGCGGGGCATGAGCCCGGCGAAGCCGCGGGGATGGCCGGCGTAGACGATCTCTTCCACGGGGCGGTCGACCTCGGCCAGGACCGCCAGCCACCCGTAGGGGTAGTGGCGCACCGTCTCGCGGGTGCGGCCCGGGGGCAGGGCCCGTCGGGCCACCCCGCGGGAGCCGTCACATCCGGCGACCACGTCGAACCGTTCGATGCCGTCCGTGCCGCGCAGGGCCGGGCGGGTCTCGATGTCCTGCACGGCGCGCACCGGGCTGGCGAAACGCAGCGTGACGCCGGGAGCCTCGGCGAGGTGGGCGATCAGGTCCCGGACCAGGAACTGCTGCGGGTAGACCCAGTGCCGGGCGCCGCCCGACAGTTTCTCGTAGTCCAGCCGCACCCGTCGCCCAGCGCACAGGAAGAGGCAGCCGCCGTGCGGTACGCCCTCGCGCAGCAGCCGTTCCGCCAGGCCGTGGCCACGCAGCAGGTCCACGGTGCGCTGCTCCAGCAGCCCGGCTCTGGGCCGGGCCTCCACCTCGGCGCGGGTGTGCCGTTCGTGGACGGCACATTCGATTCCCGCTTCGCTCAGGAGAGAGGCCAGAACCAGCCCGGCCGGGCCCGCTCCGATGATGCCCACCCTGCCCATGCCGCTCGCGTCCTTCCTCTCGCTTCTCGTGCTGTCGCGGTGCTGCCGGCTCAGGACGCGCCCATGGCGCACCGCCCGCGGTGTGACGCGGTATGCGCGGGAACCAGGGCGGGATCGAAGTGCTCTGTCACCACCGCCAGCGGGATGTCTCCCAGCCGCATCAGGTAGGTGCGCCAGCAGCCCACGCCCGGGGTCCGGCCGGCGGTCCACGCCGATGTGCCCGTGCTCAGGAGCGTGCGGCGCAGCGGTCCGGAGCCCGTGGCGGCCAGTGCCGGGCCCAGCGGCGCCGTCGGGTCACGCAGGCAGGCGTCCAGGCACGGGGCGAGCCCCAGGCGGGCGATGACGCGGTTGGCGGACACGGAGTGTCCGCTGCCGGTGACCATGACGGAGCGGCGTACCAGCAGCGGGGCGGCGTCGGCCGCTGCCAGCGGCGCCGCCGACGCCTCGGCCCGGCCTGCCCTGATCTCGCCGCAGTCCCCGCGGCCGACCCGTACCGGCCCGCCGGCCAGCGCTTCCAGCAGGGGCGTGGTGAGCCCGTCGGATCTGAGCAGCATCCGGGTCAACGGCGAGCGGAACTCCCGCGCCGGCACGGCGGTGCTCTCCCCGGTCCGCCGGGGGATCTGTCCGTCCCGCTGTCCGGCACTGCTCACCGTTCCCGGCCCTCCGCTCCTGTGGGTGCTGCGCTGCCGCCTGCCGCCTGCCGCCCGCATCAACGCGTGCGGCGGGCCGCAGGTCACCACCGTGCACCGGATGCCGATGCTGAGCGGCTCATATCGGTGCCGGTCACCCGATCGGGTGGCGGGATGTGGTGGCTTGGGACGGCGATGACGGGGTTGCCGGGCGCCGTCCACGGCTGCCGCGGTCCGCGGTCCCGCATGAGGTGTCCGCCCGGAGCGGGCGCCTGCCGGGGCAGCAGCCGGCCAACCGCCCGCCCCCGCCGGCGACATGCCGGACCCGTGCGGCGGCTCCGCGCCGCCGGCGCGAGCTCACTCGTCCTCACCGGCAGGGGTCCGGGAGCCCGCGTCCCTTGCCGCCCTGCCGTGCGGTGCGAGGCGCAGGGGTCGCATCGGAGGTCCCTCCGGTGCGCCCGTGTCTCTCCTCGCACTGCTCTCGCGGCACCGGGCGCTGGCGTACCCCCAAGCCAGAAAGTATGCCTGTGCGCTTACCCGATGGAGTGATTCGGGTCAACGGCGTGTTGGCGTGCCTGCGCCGCCGGGCAACTCCTCCACTGCCGGTCCGGTCGAGCAGGCCCGATGCCGCCACGCCTCCCCGGGCACCGGACGGTCCGGCCGCCGGTACCGCTCGCCACCGGCCCCGAAGCGCGGGTGACCGGCCCTGCCCGGCACGCCCGTCAGGAGCGGCGCAACCCGCGTCGCCGACCCC
>NZ_WTLH01000184.1 GCF_011421595.1 Streptomyces sp. YIM 98790
GAGAAGGCGTTCATGATCGTGGTGCAGGACTTCCAGGACCCCTACACCCTCAACGTCAAACAGCTGATGAAGTGCTGTGTGGAGGAGATCACCCCGGACGGGCGGCTGATCCCCTTCTGCGCCTACAACTCCGCCGGCTACCGCGAACAGGTCCGGGCGCAGCAGTCCGGCGTGCCGGTCGCCGACGTCGCGCCCAACGCCCTGCCGCTGGCCGGCCGCCTCACCGACACCCCCCACGGCTCCAAGACCCTGCGCGACCCCCTGCGCGACACCCTGCGCGACACCCCTGGGGACCGGCCATGACCAGCCCCGACCCCCACGCAGCCGAGCAGCTCACATCCTGCTGCGCGGACGCCTACGCCCGTGACATCACCGTCGCGCTGCTCGGGGAGTCCTACCACCCCGGCGGCACGGCCCTCACCCGCCGCCTGGCCGACACCCTCGGCCTGGCGGACGGCCACCGCGTGCTGGACGTCGCCTCCGGGCGCGGCACCACCGCCCTGCTGCTCGCCGGCACCTACGGCGTGACCGCCGAGGGGGTGGACTACTCCCCGGCCCACACCGCCCTGGCCACCGGCGCCGCCCAGGCGGCCGGACTCGCCGACCGGGTCACCTTCACCACCGGCGACGCCGAGCACCTGCCCTGCCCCGACAGCACCTTTGACGCCGTGGTCTGCGAGTGCGCACTGTGCACCTTCCCCGGCAAGGAACGGGCGGCGGCCGAGTTCGCCCGCGTCCTGCGGCCCGGCGGCCGGGCCGGTATCACCGATGTCACCGCCGACCCCGCCCGCCTGCCCCCGGAACTGACCGGGCTCGCGGCCCGCATCGCCTGCATCGCCGACGCCCGCCCCCTGGACGACTACGCCCGGCTGCTGGCCGCCGCCGGCCTGCGCACCGTCCGCACCGAACGCCACGACCAGGCCCTGCTGCGCATGATCGACCAGATCGAGGCCCGGCTGAGGCTGCTGGCCATGACCGCCCCGGACCGCCTGGCCGCCGCCGGTCTGGACGACGGACCGGACGCAGCCCGCCCGGCGCTGGAAGCCGCCCGCCGCGCGGTGGCCGGCGGCCACCTCGGCTACGCCCTCCTCATCGCGGAGAAACCGAAGGCGCAAGCGTGAGCGCCGTCACATTCGCCCCCGCAGACCGCTCCTGCGCCCTGCTCGGCCTGGCCTACGCCTTCCTCACCAGGGCCATGAGCGGCGGCGGCCGCACGGACGGCTCGTGATGAGCGGCGACGGCACGCCGTAGCCGCACTGCTGTCTTCCCGAACACGCGGCGACGCTGGCCGCACCGGTCTGGGGTGCGGCGCCGCCGCCGGTCAGTGGGTGCCGGTGAGCTGGCCGGTGAGCTTTTCGTGCATTTCGGCGCTGGGCTTGTTCAGGCCGATGACGGTGACCTTCTTGCCGCGTGCGGCGTACTTGGTCTCGATGGCGTCCAGGGCGGCGACGGAGGAGGCGTCCCAGATGTGGGCGTCGGACAGGTCGATCACGACGTCGTCGGGATCGCCCGCGTAGTCGAACTGGTAGACCAGATCGTTGGAGGAGGCGAAGAACAGCTCCCCGGTGACGGCGTAGACCACCTGGTTGCCGTCCGGGTCGACCACGCCGGTGACCTGCGCGAGGTGGGCGACCTGCCGGGCGAAGACCACCATGGCGGTGATCACCCCGGCGACCACGCCGATGGCCAGGTTGTGGGTGGCCACCACGACGGCGACGGTCACGGCCATGACCACGGTCTCGCCGAGGGGCAGACGGCGCAGGGTCTTCGGGGCGATGGAGTGCCAGTCGAAGGTGGCGAAGGAGACCAGGATCATCACCGCGACCAGGGCGGCCATGGGGATGTCGGAGACGACCGGGCCGAAGGTGATGCACAGGATCATCAGGAAGACCCCGGCGAGGAAGGTCGAGACGCGGGTGCGGGCGCCGGCGGTCTTCACGTTGATCATGGTCTGGCCGATCATCGCGCAGCCGCCCATGCCGCCGAAGAAACCGGTGACGACGTTGGCGATGCCCTGGCCGATGGATTCGCGGGTCTTGTTCGAGTGGGTGTCGGTGATGTCGTCCACCAGCTTGGCAGTCATCAGCGATTCCATCAGCCCCACCAGCGCGAAGGCGAAGGCGTAGGGGGCGATGACGGTCACGGCCTCCAGGGTGAGGGGCATGTCGGGCAGGCCGGGCACGGGCAGCGCGGAGGGCAGTTCGCCCTTGTCGCCCACAGTGGGCACGGCGATCCCTGCGGCCACGGTGATCACCGTCAGGATCACGATGGACACCAGCGGGGCCGGGACGGCCCTGGTGAGCCGGGGGAAGAAGATCATCATGGCCAGGCCCGCCGCCACCAGCGGATAGACCGGCCAGGGCACATCGGTCAGCTCCGGCACCTGGGCCAGGAAGATCAGGACGGCCAGGGCGTTGACGAAGCCGACCATCACGCTGCGCGGGACGAACCGCATCAGCCGGGCCACCCCGACCGCCCCGAGCGCGATCTGCATCAGCCCGCCCAGGATCACCGCGCCGATCAGATGGCCCAGCCCGTACTGATGGTTCAGCGGCGCGATGACCAGGGCCATGGCTCCCGTGGCGGCCGAGATCATCGCCGAGCGCCCGCCGACGACGGAGATCACCACCGCCATGGTGAAGGAGGCGAACAGACCGACCGAGGGGTCGACTCCGGCGATGATGGAGAACGAGATCGCCTCGGGGATCAGGGCGAGGGCGACCACCAGACCGGCCAGCACCTCGGTGCGCAGCACCTTGGGCGAGGCCAGGAAGGAGGGGCGGTAGCGGAGGGAAAGGCGCGGCTTGGCAGCCGTGGGCAGCGCAGAGGACATGCGTCCGTTTCTGTTCCGGGCGCACGGCGGAGGGAGGCCGCGCGCAGGCGTGCAGCCGCTCCCCGCGGGGAGCGGTAAGAAGTACATCCGGGTTCGCGGGTCCGCGTCGGCGCGGAACCTGCCGGGAGGAAGGGGTGACGGCCGGTGGCCGCCGGCCGGGCATCATCGCCCGCAGGCATCAAGGCGCCACCCGGCGGCATAGGGTGGGCCGCCCGGGGTGACGGGACACCGCCACCGGCACCGGGCCGGAACAGGATGTCCGCCGATCACTCTACCCTCACGAAAGAGGAGAGATCAGCGACAGAGCTGTGAATCACAGGTAAAACGGCGGATACGGCTTGTGATTGATCTCACCGGGTGATGGTTGGCGCCCCAGACACAGGGCGCGACGGGAACGAGAGGACTGAAGGCGTGATGACGGAGCAGCGGCAGATGCAGATCGGTGAAGTCGCCGAACGGACCGGTCTGTCGCTGCGGACGATCCGCCACTACGAGAGCGTCGGCCTGGTCACCCCCTCGGCGCGCAGCAAGGGCGGCTTCCGGCTGTACACCGAGGCCGACATCGAACGGCTGATGGTGGTACGGCGCATGAAGCCGCTGGACTTCTCACTGGAGGAGATGCGCGAACTCCTCCAGCTTCTCGACCGCCTCACCGCCGACGACGCAAGCCTGGACGCCGGTGAACGGGAACGGCTGCACGAACGCCTGGACGCCTACCACAAGATCACCGAGGCCCGCTGCGAAACGCTGCGCGCCCGCCTGCTGGCCGCCGAGGACTTCGCCGCCACCCTCCGCCGCCGCCTGCACACCACGGGCTGAGGCGGCCCCCGGGCCCCGGGCTTGCCGGGGCCCGGGGGCCGGGGCCCGGGGCCCGGGCGGGGGCCTTGTCCCCCCTGATCTCCCGTGACCTCCCGTGCTCCAGTGGCGTCCCGTGACTCGCGTACGGGTCCCTCCCTCCGGCGTGCGCTGGTCCGATGCAACGATCGCTGCAGTCGTCCGCCGGGCCGCCCCCGGTGTCAGGCCGGTATGACCTGGAAGTCGCGGCTGGCCTGGGGGGTGCCGTTGACGAGGAGTTCGATCGCGTGGTCGCCGGTGCGGATCGTGCGGGTGGTCATCCCGGCGCGCAGGGGGTGGGCCTTGGTGAGGGTGACCGGGCGGCCGGCCGGCACGGTGAGCCGTCTGAACTTGTAGACCTTGCGGCCGCCGGGGCGGCCGGCGGGCCCGGCGAAGCGCAGCGCGTAGTCGATGATCAGCTCCGTCTCCTCGGCCGCGTGCAGGGTGACGGAGATGTCGAGGGCCGAGCCGAGGCGGACCGCGGGCGGGATCGCGAGGTCGGTGACGGTGACGCGCAGGTCCGGGTCGACGCCGAGCAGCCGCAGGGTCTGGCGGTGCCCGGTCTTGACCAGGGTGCGCGTGGCGTGGCGGATGATGTAGTCCATCTCGCGGGGTGCCTGCCGGCCGGTGGCCCGCCACCTGCGCAGGGTGTCCACGACCAGGTCCGGGTCGGACTTGGCGATGTCGTTGAGATGGTTGGCGACGGAGCGGGTGACGTAGCGGGTGCGGTCGGCGAAGAGGTTGTCGAGGATCGGTATCGCCGCCGTTGCCGGGAGCGAGAGCCGGCGGGACCAGGGCAGCCGCGGCCGGGTTCCCTCACTGCAGAGCCGGCGGACGTGGTAGTGCGGGTCGTGCGTCCACTCGGCCAGGGTTTCCATGGTGCGGCCGGGGCTGGCGTTGAGGAAGGTCCGGATGGCGTCTTCGGCGGAGAACCGGGTGGTGATCTGTTTCAGCGCGTCCAGGGAGAAGTCGACGTCCGCATCGGCGCTTCCGCGCCGTGCGACGAACTCCGAGTGCACCGCGTAGATGAAGTCGCCGAAGTCGCCGTCGGACAGCGCCGGGTCGCACGGTGGCGGCAGTGACCGCAGGAGAACGCCGACGGCGGAGCGGTAATCGGTGTCCAGATGCTTCTCCAGGACCACGGAGATCCATGTGATGCGCTCCTTCAGCCCGAGGCCATCGAGCCGGGTCAGCACGTCGGCGACGAACTCCTCGGCCGGGAAGGCCGGCTGGGCCCTGCGGAGCCGGGACGCGATCTCGCCGACCTTGCCGGGAGGGAACAGCCGGTCCGCGAGGGACCTCTGCCCGGTGACGCCCGGCCCGGGCCGGGACGGAGCGGGTGCGATGTTCATGGCCGGCCTTTCGTCTCCCATGCCGGAGACGGTATTGGCAAATGCGACAATCACTGTCACATTTGCTGGATGAGCGGAGAGGCGGAGTCCGATCACGGCCGGGTGCAGAGGCTGGAGGCCCTGAAATCGCTGCTGGCCGACCGCGACACCACCACCGCGGCCGAACTCGCCGCCGAGCTCGGGGTGAGCACGCGGACGGTCCAGCGCGATGTGGCCGCGCTGCGCCGCTCCGGGATGCCGGTCGAGGGCGACCGGGGACGCGGAGGCGGTCTGCGCCTGGAGCGGGGCTGGTCCCTGGGCCGGGTCCACCTCAACGAGTCGGAGGCGCTCGCCCTGCTGCTGAGCCTCACCATCGCCGAGAAGACCGGGTCCCCGCTGCTGCTCGGCACCCTGCGGTCGGTCACCCGCAAGATCGGCAGCGCCTTCGCCCCGGCGCAGGCCCGCCGCGTCAAGGGCCTCCGCGGTCGCGTCCTCGTCGGGGAGGCGGCGTCTGCCGCCCTGCTGTCCGGCTACGAGGCACCCGGAACGGCCGTCACCGGTCCTCTGCTGGAGGCGTTCCAGTACCAGCGCCTGGCGTCCCTCCGCTACCGGGACCGGCGGGGGGTGACGACCAGCCGCGAGATCGAGGCCCAGTTCCTGTACTACAACATGCCGGTCTGGTACACGCTGGCGTGGGACCGCTTCCGCGACGATGTCCGGTTCTTCCGCATCGACCGCATCCGGCGGATCACCGTGCACGACTCCGGGTTCCGGCTCCGGCCGGCACACCGCTTTCTCGCCGCGGGCGAGCCCGACGCCAGACTCATGTGAACCGGTGCCACCGGTGCGTCCCGGTGCGGTGAGAGGCCGTGGGCGCCGGTGCGCCGGCCGGCGAGTCCGGTGTGCATCCCGGCGCGGGGTGGCCGTGCATCACAGGCGGAACGGGCCGGGAGCCCGTGCTCGTTCTCCTCTGCCGCCGCGTGAGGGCAGGGCAGATACGCGGACCCGCCGCGGCGGGGCGGGCCTCCGGGTCAGGGCAGGTCGAGGGCGAGAGCGGCCGGGATGGCGTCGAATGCCTCCTCGACCCGGCGGGCGAGTGCGGCGGGACCGCCGTGGCCGGGCCGGCGGGCGGGCACCGGCGTCTCGTCCTCGCCCCGGCCGGCGACCCAGTTGCGTGCTCCGCACCGCCAGGCGCCCAGCGCGAGTTCACCCAGCAGCCGCAGCCGGACGTCCTCCCGGCTGTCGACGCCCAGGCGCTGCTCAAGGACCTCCACCAGCCGCTGGGTGACCTTCATCGAGGAGACCAGGCTGTGGTGGTGCAGCACGGGCGTGCCGGCGGCCAGGCGGCGGGAGGCCACGAAGCGGCGGTCCCAGCCGTCCGGCATGGCCAGGATCGTGGCGGTCAGGCAGGTGCGCAGGGCGGCAAGGGCGGGGCCGGACCCGGTGTGGCGGGCGAGGCGGGCCACGTAGGCGTCCCACAGCTCGCCCTCGGCCGCCATGGCCACGTCCTCCTTGCTGGCGTAGTAGCGGAAGAACGTGGTGCGGCCGATCTCGGCGTGCGCGGCCAGCTCCTCCAGCGTCACCCGGTCGAAGCCCCGCTCACCGAACAGCCGCAGCGCGGTGTCGGCCAGCAGCCGCCGGGTGCGCTGCTTCTTGCGTTCCCGCAGGGTCAGACCGGCCTCGTCCGGCGGGGGGTGCTCGCTCTCCACCGGCACAGGCTAACGGACAACAAAACCGCATCGCGTTCCGAACGGTACTGATGGCAATGTAGAACTGAGTACCGTATTTTTGGCTCGCGGGCCCTGCACGCCCGGAGTCCCGCCGCCGGAACCCCGCCGAACCCCGGGAGTTGGCCGCCATGAACCCGCCCGCCGGACAGTCACCGCAGACGCCCCAGACGCCGCAGACGCCGCGGCCGACCGGGCCACCGGCCGGGGACGGCCCCGGCCGCCCCGGCCGCCCGGCCCTGACGGTGCTGCTGCTCGCCTCCACCCTCGGCGTGATGGGCGGCATGACCATCGCCCCCGTCATCGAGGTCATCCGCCAGTCCCTGCACCTGAGCGGCGCCCAGGCCGGTCTGGTGCTCACCACCCACAGCCTGGCCATCGCCCTGACCAGCCCGCTGGCCGGCCGGCTCACCGACCGCCTCGGCCCCCGCCTGCCGCTCGCCGCCGGCCTGGCCCTCTACGGCGCCGGAGGAGGCGCCGGCATGGTCACCGACACCTACCCCGCGCTGCTGGCCACCCGCCTGCTGCTCGGCACCGGCGCCGCCGCCGTCTTCACCTGCTCCACCGCCGCCCTGCTCGCCCTGTACCGGGGCGGCGACCGCGACCGGGTGATGGGCTGGCGCACCACCGCCACCACCGCCGGCGGCTTCGCCTACCCGCTCGCCGCCGGAGCCCTGGGCACCTGGTCCTGGCAGGCCCCCTTCGCCCTCTACCTCATCGGCCTGCCGCTCGGCCTGGCCGCGTTCCTCGCGCTGCCCGCCGGCGCCCCGGCACCGGCGGACGGCTCCCGCCCGGCGAAGGAGGCCCGGGGAGGGGCGCTGCGGCTGCTGCGCGACCANGGCCTGGCCGCGTTCCTCGCGCTGCCCGCCGGCGCCCCGGCACCGGCGGACGGCTCCCGCCCGGCGAAGGAGGCCCGGGGAGGGGCGCTGCGGCTGCTGCGCGACCACCCCGGGCTGGCCGGGATGTGCGGGCTGTGGGTCGCCATCGCCGTACTGATGATGGTCCTGGGCCTCTTCCTCCCCCGCCGCCTGGACGAACTCGGCATCACCAACACCCTGGCCGTCGCCCTCTACGGGGTCGTGGTCTCCTCCGCCACCGCCAGCCTGGCCGGCCTGCTCTACGCCCGGCTGCGCGCCCGCCTCGGCTACGCCACCCTCATGCGCATGTCGGCAGCCTGCTGGACCGCCGCCATGCTCGTCTTCGCCACCGCCGCCCACCCCGCCGCACTCGTCCTCGTCCCCGCCCTCACCGGACTCGGCAGCGGCATCGCCATGCCCACCCTCACCGTCCTGATGGACCACGCCGCCCCGCCCGGACGCCGCGCCACCGCCGCCTCCCTCCAGGCCACCGCCCTGTTCGGCGGCCAGTTCACCTCCCCCCTCCTCTTCGGCCCGCTCATCGACGCCACCTCCCTCACCACCGGCGCCCTGGCCGCCACCGCCGGCACCGCCCTCATCCTCCTCGCCCTGCTTCGCCTGAAGAACCCGCCCGAAGCGGAGCCGGNCGCCCTGCTTCGCCTGAAGAACCCGCCCGAAGCGGAGCCGGCCGGAGAGGCGGAGTCCCCCGCAGCGGCGCCCGCGCGGCGCACCTCCTGAGCCGGTCGGAGCCGAGCGCGGCGGCCGGTGCCCCTCCCCGCCCCCTGGGTGGCCTTCCCGTGGGGGAAGATGGCTGTACCCCTCAGCCGTCCCTGCTGGTGCCCCGCGAACCGGAGGCCGTTCTGAACGAGCACGCCGCGTCCCCGCCCACGTCCTCTTCCTCCCCGCGTTCCGCCTCCCCTTCTTCCGCTTCTGCTTCCGCTTCTGCCTCCGCTTCCTCCGGCTCTGCCCGGGCCGTGTCGAGGGCCGGGCGGAAGGGGTTCTCCGGCTGGCGGATGGTGGCCTTCTCCTCCCTCGCCCTCGCCCTGACCGCCCCCGGCCAGACCATCGGGGTGTCGGTGATGATCGATCCGCTGATCGCGGACCTCGGCATCGGCCGTACCCAGATCTCCACCGCCTACCTCATCGGCACTCTCACCGGCGCCTGCGCCATGCCGCTGGTCGGCCGGGCCATCGACCGCCACGGACCGCGCGCGGTGATGGCCGCGGTGGGTGCCGCCTTCGGCGCCGTGCTGATCGCGCTCTCGTTCGTCACCGGCATCGCGGGGCTGACCGCCGGTTTCGTCGGCATCCGGATGACCGGCCAGGGCGCGCTGTCGCTGGTCGCCACCACCACCGTCGCCTACTGGTTCGACCGCCGCCGCGGCCTGGCCCTGGGCATCGTCGGCGCGGTCGGCAGCGCCGGCATCTCCACCGCCCCGATCCTGACCGAGCGGCTGATCGCCGCCACCAGCTGGCAGCAGGCATGGCTGATCCAGGGGCTGGTGGTGTGGGCGGTGGTGATCCCCCTGGCCCTGTTCGGCCTCCGCAACCGGCCCGCCGACCTCGGCCAGCACGTGGACGGCGTCCCGCCGGCCCACGGGGAGGAGAGCAGCGGCGGGCTGACCGGCTGGACCCTGCGCCCGGCGCTGCGCACCGGGATGTTCTGGGTCATCGTCGCCTGCCTGTCCGCCAGCAGCATGCTCGCCACCGGACTGGCCTTCCACCAGATCGACCTGCTCGGCGAGCGCGGCCTGTCCACCGCCCAGGCGGCGGCCAACTTCCTGCCCCAGACGGCCGCCGTGCTGCTGGTCACCATCGCCTCCGGCGCCCTGCTGGACCGCTTCTCCCCCCGCTTCGTGATGACCGGCTCCGTCCTGACCCTGGCCGCCGCCGTCATCGCCGCCGCGCTGGTGGACTCCGCCTGGACCGCCCTGGCCTACGGCATCATCCTGGGCACCTCCGGCGGCATGATCCGCGCCGTGGACTCCGCCGCCATGCCCCGCTACTTCGGCACCGCCCACCTCGGCGCCATCCGCGGCATCTCGCACACCGCCGTCATCGCCGCCAGCGCTCTCGGCCCGCTCGCGGTCTCCCTGGGCCGCGATCTGACCGGCTCCTATGCCGGTGTGCTTCCCTGGCTCGCCGCCATCCCGCTGCTCATCGCCGTCGCGGCCGCCACTGTCCCGGAACCGCCGCCCACCCCGGCGGACCAGGGGGAGAGCCCGGCGAGCCCGGAGACCACGGGCAGCCCCGGCTCTCCGTGACCAGCGGGCCGGCGCCCTCGGCAACGGCGCGGGCAGGGGCAGGGCTTCGGAAGCGGGTACGGAAGCCGGCGCGGGCGCGGGCACGGCCCGCGTTGCGGGGTGCTGGACTCGCGTCAGACGATGGGGAAGCCTGCGGCTGACCACGACATCGCTGACATCGCTGACATCGCTGCCGCACCACCCGGCCCGGCCCGGCACTCCTGCGCGGCGGGATGAGCGCCCGCCCGCCGTCCCGGGCTCCCGCCCCGGCTCCGGGGCGGGCGCCTTCGTCTCCCGTGCTGGTCCAGGTACAGGCTTCGGAGGGCGCTCACCTCCGGCGGCGTGCCGGGTTCCCGGTGTCCGCGCCGCCGCTCCTCCTCGCGGGTGACGGGGTGCCGGCGAGGGCGAGGAGGGCGGCGAGGGCGCTGAGCGCGGCCAGCAGGGCGAAGAGACGGGGGTAGCCGCCGAGGAAGGAGGCCAGTGCGGTCGCGGCGGCGGGAGCGAGGGCGCCGGCGATGGTGACGGGGGCGGCGAGGACGGCGGACCGGTGGCCGTAGTGCGCGGTGCCCCAGCGGTCGGTGACGGCGGTGGCCCGGAGGAGGGTGACGTTGCCGCGGATCAGTCCGGCGGCGACGGCCGCAACGATGAGCAGGAGAACCGGCCCGGGGACGAGTCCCACGGCCGCGGTGGTGACCGCGCCCGCGAGAAGCAGCAGGACGGTGCGGGCGGTGACGCCGGTGCGGCGGGCCAGCGGGGAGTAGAGGAGC
This sequence comes from Streptomyces sp. YIM 98790, assembly GCF_011421595.1. GTDB lineage: Bacteria > Actinomycetota > Actinomycetes > Streptomycetales > Streptomycetaceae > Streptomyces. Next base: position 10,593 of record NZ_WTLH01000184.1, read on the forward strand.
CGGCCGAGGGTCTGGCCGGCTCCGCCGAGGCCCAGCGCCCAGGCCGCGGTGGTGGCGGTGACGCCGCGTTCGGTGAGGAGGGGAACGAGGGTGATGACGCCGGCGGAGAGAGCGAAGCCGCTGAGGGTGAGGGCGGTGGCCAGCAGCAGGAAGGGGCGGCTGCGGGTGACGGTGCGGGTGTCCGGTGCTGCCTGGTGGTGGCCGCCGGGCGCGGCGGCGGGCGGCGGCCAGGGGGCGCGCAGGGCGAGGGCGTGCGCGGGGAGGGTGACGGCGGCCAGGAGCAGGGCCAGCAGGGTGTAGGTGGTGCGCCAGGTGTGGTGCGCGGCCAGGGCCGCGGTCAGCGGGGCGAAGGCGGTGGAGGCCAGGCCGCCGGCCAGGGTGAGGATGGTCAGGGCACGCAGCCGGTCCGGTCCCCACCAGCGGGTGAGGGCGGCGAAGGCGGGCTGGTAGAAGGTGGCGGCCATGGCGGCCCCGGCCAGCAGCCAGGCGGCGGTGAACGCGGGCAGGCCGGGGGCCCAGGCCATGGCGAGCACGGCGGCGGCGCCGGTCGCGGAGCCGGCGGTCATCACGGCGCGGGGGCCGTGGCGGTCCACTGCCCGGCCGACCGGGATGCCGGCCAGGGCGGAGACCAGCAGGGCGGCGGAGAAGGCGGCGGTGGTGGCGGTGGGCGGCCAGCCGGTGCCGGCGGTGATGTGGGGATTGAGGACCGGGAAGGCGTAGTAGAGGATTCCCCAGCCGGTGATCTGGGTGACGCACAGGGCGGGCAGGACGGCGCGGGGCCGTGGCCGGGTTGCGGTCCCGGTCACGGCCCCGCGGGTGGCGGCGGCGCCGGCCACGGCGGTCAGCAGCCGCCGGTGGTGGCCGCGGCGGGGGC
>NZ_WTLH01000185.1 GCF_011421595.1 Streptomyces sp. YIM 98790
GGGGCGGACAGCCCGGCCGGCGGCCAGGGGACCGCCGGTGCCGGCCGGTCCTGGCGCAGCACGCTGCTGCCCGAGGGCGCGACCGGCGGCCGGGCGCAGCCCGCGATCCGGATCTTCGGCCGCTGGGCGCGCGGCCCGCTGCTGCCCGCCGTCCGGCTGTGGCGGCGCAATCTCCAGCTCCGCGTGGTGGCCTCCACCCTGCTGCTGTCACTGGCCGTGGTGCTGGTGCTGGGCGTGGTGGTCATCGGGCAGGTGCGCAACGGCCTGCTGGACGCCAAGCGGCAGATCGCGCAGAGCCAGGCCGAGGGCGGCTTCGCGGTGGCCGCCGAGCGGGCCGCGGCGCCGGACACCGCCGCCGAGGGCGGTGCCGGGCCCACCGTGGACCCGGGCACCTGGCTGACCGGCCTGGTCTCCCAGCTCGCCAGCGGCGGGCAGGGGGTCTACTCGGTGGTGGCGCTCAGCTCCGACCTGGACAGCTCCCGGTTCGGCTCGGACGGCATCGGCGCCCCGCGCGGTCCCCGTGCCTCCTCCGACATCCGGCCCGAGCAGTCCATCTCCATGGAGATGCGCGAGGCCGTGGACACCAGCCCGGATCTGCACTGGCAGTACGGCACGGTGGTGCGGCAGGACGGCTCCACCCAGCCGGCGCTGATCGTCGGCAAGCGGCTGAGCGACATCCGTGGCAACAACTACCAGCTCTACTACCTCTTCCCCTTCACCCAGGAGGACGAATCGCTGAGCCTGGTGAAGACCACCATCGCCACCGCCGGGGTGTTCCTGGTGGTGCTGCTGGGCGTGATCGCCTGGCTGGTGGTGCGCCAGGTGGTGACCCCGGTCCGGATGGCCGCGCGGATCGCCGAGCGGCTGGCGGCCGGCCGGCTCCAGGAACGGATGAAGGTCAGCGGCGAGGACGACATCGCCCGGCTCGGCGAGTCCTTCAACAAGATGGCGCGCTCCCTGCAGCGGCAGATCCAGCAGCTGGAGGAGCTGTCCCGGATGCAGCGCCGCTTCGTCTCCGACGTCTCGCACGAGCTGCGCACCCCGCTGACCACGGTGCGGATGGCGGCCGACGTCATCCANACGGTGCGGATGGCGGCCGACGTCATCCACGCCGCACGGGAGGACTTCGACCCGGTGACCGCGCGCTCCGCCGAGCTGCTGATCGGCCAGCTCGACCGGTTCGAGGAACTGCTCGCCGACCTGCTGGAGATCAGCCGGTTCGACGCGGGCGCGGCCCTGCTGGAGGCCGAGCCCACCGATCTGCGGGACGTGGTCCGGCGGGTGGTGGAGGGCGCCGAGCCGCTGGCGGAGCGCAAGGGCAGCAGGCTGCTGGTGCTGGGCGACGCCTGGCCGGTGCGGGCCGAGGTCGACCCGCGGCGGATCGAGCGGGTGCTGCGGAATCTGGTGGTCAACGCGATCGAGCACGGCGAGGGCCGGGACGTGGTGGTGAGGCTGGCGGAGGGACCCGGCGCGGACGGCGCGGTGGCGGTCGCGGTGCGCGACTACGGCATCGGGCTGCGGCCGGGCGAGGCGGAGCGGGTCTTCAACCGCTTCTGGCGGGCCGATCCGGCACGGGCCCGGACCACCGGCGGCACCGGTCTGGGGCTGTCCATCTCGATCGAGGACACCCATCTGCACGGCGGGCGGCTGGAGGCCTGGGGGGAGCCGGGCGGCGGCTCCCAGTTCCGGCTGACGCTGCCGCGGACCGCCGGGTCGCCGCTGCGGGACTCGCCGATTCCGCTGGTGCCGGACGACTCCCGGGCGGCGCGGCTGCAGCCGGTGGAGACGGCGGCCGGGGCCGGGGCCTCCGGCCCGGCGGGCGGTGCCTCGCCCGCGGGTGATCCGGCGGGAGAGGCCGGTCTCGCGGGCGGGGCCGGTGAGCCCGGCGCCGCCGGACCGTCCCGGGGGTCCGCGCAGATGGCCCGCTCCCTGCCGGGCACGGTGAACGGGCAGGCCGGCCGCGAGGAGTCCGGCCGGCCGGAGGAGGACGGCCATGGCCGCTGACGGTTTCCCGGCCCGGCGCGGGCGTGCGCTGCGACGGCGCGTGCTGGGCTGCGCGGCCGGGGCGCTGCTGCTGGCCGGCTGCGCCTCCATGCCGGGCAGCGGCGATGTGCACCGGGTCGACTCGGCGCAGCGGCCCGAGGGCGACGGCCAGGTGCGGGTGTTCGGCGTGCCGCCGGAGGAGGGGGCCGTCCCGCAGGAGATCCTGCTCGGCTTCCTGGAGGCCATCACCAGCGACGAGTCCGACTTCGCCACCGCCAAGCAGTACCTGACCCCGCAGGCCCGCGAGACCTGGCGGCCGCTGGCCAGCACCACGGTGCTGAGCACCGGACCGCTGCCGACCAGCCTGGGCGGCGAGCACACCGAGGACGGTGAGAGCCGCGTGTTCGACGTCACCGGAACCCGGCTGGCCACCGTGGACGAGGGCCGGATCTTCCGTCCGGACGACGCCGGCTACAAGGGACAGTTCCGGCTGCGCCTGGTGGACGAGGAGTGGCGGATCGACGAGCTGCCGGACGGCCTGGTGCTCGCCGAGGAGGACTTCCGCCGCAATTACCGCACGGTGGACACCTACTTCTTCGCCGACCCCGGGGCCGCGGCGGCCGAGGTGCCGCGGGTCGCCGACACCCTGGTGCCCGATCCGGTGTTCGTGCGCAGGCGGGTGGACCCGGTGGGCGAAGCGGTGTCCATGGTGCTGCGCGGCCCCAGCGAGTGGCTGGCGCCGGTGGCACGCAGCTACTTCCCGGCGTCCGCGCGGCTGGCCGGCGACCAGCGGCTGACCGTGACCGAGTCGGGCCTGCTGCCGCTGCGGCTGACCGGGGTGCCGGGGGATCTGGCGACCGGGCGCTGTGAGCGGATGGCCGCGCAGGTGCTGTTCACCGTGCGCGACCTGGGCGTGGGCGAGCCGGGCGAGGTGCTGCTCGCCGACGAGGACGGCTCCCCGTACTGCTCGCTGACCGAGTCGGAGGCGCTGAACTGGCGGCCCGGCCTGCTGGTCGGCAACCAGGACCGGCAGTACTTCCTCAACGAGGACCAGCGGCTGATCTCGGTGGGCGAGGACACCCAGCGGCCCCGGGTCGTGGAGGGCCCGCTGCACGACGTGCAGCTCCGCTCCGTGGGCATCAGCCGGGACGAGGAGCTGGCGGCGGGCGTGTCGGCCGGCGGCGACGCGCTGTTCGTGGCCGGACTGGACAGGTCCGACGAGCTTCCCGAGCCCTCCTACGTGACCGCGCCCGCCGGGGAGGACGGGTCCGGCGGACTGTCCGTGCCGAGCTGGGACGGACTGGGCGACCTGTGGTTCGCGGACCGGAGCGGCAACCCGGGACTGCACCGGATTCCCGGCGGCACCGGCGAACCGGTCCCGGTGACGGTGGAGGGCCTGCGCGCCAGCCAGCGGATCGAGGAGGTGCGGCCGGCCTCGGACGGGGTGCGGATCGCGCTGCTGCTCCGCCAGGGCGACAAGCGGAGGCTGTATCTGGGGCGGGTGGAACGCGACCCCGGCACCACGGGCGACGCGCCGCTGAGCGCCGAGGCCGAGGACGCGGTGGGGGCGGCCCGCGGCGGCGACTTCGTGGTGACGGTCCGCGATCTGCGGCCGGTGACCCCGCACCTGGACAATGTCACGGCCGCGGCCTGGGCGGGGGACAGCCGGCTGGTCGTGGTGGGCCGGCCCGCGGACGGGGTGGAGCAGCTCCAGTTCGTCTCCACGGACGGCTCCGCGGTCAATTCGCCCTCGCTGCCCGGCCTGGGCGAGGTCATGGGGGTGGCGGCCTCGGAGGAGGAGAAGCGGCCGATGCTGGCCCAGGTCGCGGAGGGCGTCGTCCGCCAGCGGCCGGACGGCCAGTGGCAGATCCTGGCCACCGGCACCGCCCCCGTCTACCCCGGCTGACCAGACCACCCGGTCCGGCCACGCCACGTCACGCCACGCCGGGCCGGGCCGGGACGGGCCGGGCCGCACCCGGCCGGTGCTGCGCTGCCGGAGCGTGCGGGTGGTTGTCCACAGGGGTGGCGGGGCGGCGCCCGGCGGGGGCAGGGTCGGGGTGTGTTCGAGGGCTTGGTGCGGGAGATCGGCGGGCTGGTGCTGCCCGCGGAGTGCGCCGGGTGCGGCGCGGCGCGGACGGTGCTGTGCCCGGAGTGCCGGGCGGCCCTGCTGGGCGGCGGAGCGCGGCGGGTGCGGCCGTGGCCGGAGCCGCCGGGGCTGCCGCCCGTCTACGCCTCGGCCGTGTTCGCCGACCGGGCCCGCGCGGTGCTGCTGGCGCACAAGGAGCGCGGTGCGCTGGGCCTGGCCGGGCCGCTGGGCGTGGCGCTGGCCTCCGCCGTGCGGGCGGCGGGCGGTGCCCGGGCCGCCCCCGGGGTGCTGCATCTGGTGCCGGTGCCCTCCGGTGCCGCGGCCCGGGCCCGCCGGGGGCACGATCCGGTGCGGCGGATGGCCCGTGCCGCCGCGGCCCGGCTGCGTGCCGAGGGCGTGCCGGTGCGGGTCTGGTGCGTGCTGCGGCACCGCCGGGCCGTCGCCGACCAGGCGGGGCTCGGGGCCGCGGGCCGGCTGGAGAATCTGCGGGACGCATTGACCGTGCGCCGGGGCCGGTCGGCCCTGTCCGGCGCGGTCGTGCTGGTGGACGATCTGATCACCACCGGCGCCACGCTCGCCGAGGCGGCCCGGGCGGTGCGGGAGTCCGCCTCGCCCGTGCTGGGCGCGGCCGTGGTCGCGTCGGTGCCCGGTGCGTGATTCGGCAGGAGCCGCGATGGGCAGAGCTTGGCGTACGGGTGTTCGGCGTCCACCGTTGGAGGTACGTTCGAGGGCATGGGTATGGTGGATGTCCCGGAATATCCAGGACAAATCCATACGCGCTCCTCGGCACACTCCACGGGGCTTTGCGGGACCGTCCGCCTCGTTCCTGCGTTCGGCAGGGATGGGGAGCCCGCCGCCGGGGGAGAAGGAGGTGACAGGCGCGCCTGCCGTAGCGCCGGAGAGGACCTTCCGTCGGGGCCTGTCCGGACTTACTGCAAGGATGTGCTCCGCCTCAGCGGCGGAGCGATCCGGGAACGGAGTTCTGCGTGGACATCGTCGTCAAGGGCCGTAAGACAGATGTGCCGGAGCGTTTCCGGCGGCACGTGGCCGAGAAGCTGAAGCTGGACAAGATCCAGAGGATCGACACCAAGATCAACCGGGTCGACGTCGAGGTGTCCAAGGAGCACAATCCCCGGCTGGCCGACCGGTCCGACCGGGTCGAGATCACGGTGCGCCACCGTGGTCCGGTGATCCGGGCCGAGGCCGCCGCGGCGGACCCCTACGGAGCCCTCGACCTCGCCGTGGAGCGGCTGGAGAACCGGCTCCGGCGACTGCACGACAAGCGGACCACCCGGCGTGGCAAGGGCCGCATCCCGGCCAGCGAGGTGGGCGCCGTGGTGGCCGGCGCGGCGCGGATGAACGGCAATGGCGAGCTGGGGCAGCGGCCCGAGCCGGAGGCACCGCCGCGCCCGGAGAAGAAGGGACCACTGGAGATCGACGGCGAGGGCCCGCTCGTGGTCCGCGAGAAGACCCACACCGCCGCCCCCATGACACTGGACCAGGCTCTGTACGAGATGGAGTTGGTCGGGCACGACTTCTATCTCTTCGTCGATTCCGAGACCAAGGCCCCCAGCGTCGTCTACCGGCGGCACGGCTACGACTACGGCGTGATCCACCTGGAGACCGACCCCTTTGTCCAGCAGGCCCCGGAGGGCGCCGGCGGAGCCCTGGGCGGCTGACCGCCGCCCGCCGGATCGTCACGACACCGTCCCCGGCCGGATCTCTGGATCCGGCCGGGGACGGTGTCGTGAAATCATGGGGGAGCCCGATGGGCCGGGCGCGGCGAACGGCCGGTGCGCACAGGCAGCAGGGGGAGATGACGATGGTGGACAGCTTCGGGCCGACGATGCCGCATGCCCGTTCCGGGGCTGCGGACGACCCGTTCGCCGCCGGGCGGTCCGCCGAGCCGATCCGCGTCCTGGTGGTGGACGACCACGAGCTGTTCCGGCGCGGGCTGGAGATCGTGCTCGCCCAGGAGGAGGACATCCAGGTCGTCGGCGAGGCGGGGGACGGGGCCGAGGCCGTGGAGAAGGCCGCCGACCTGCTGCCCGACATCGTGCTGATGGACGTCCGGATGCCCAAGCGCAGCGGCATCGAGGCGTGCACCGCCATCAAGGAGATGGCCCCCAGCGCGCGGATCATCATGCTGACCATCAGTGACGAGGAAGCCGACCTCTACGACGCGATCAAGGCCGGCGCCACCGGATACCTGCTCAAGGAGATCTCCACCGATGAGGTCACCGCCGCCATCCGGGCGGTGGCCGACGGCCAGTCCCAGATCAGCCCGTCCATGGCGGCCAAGCTGCTGACCGAGTTCAAGGCGCTGATCCAGCGCACCGGGGAGGAGCAGCGGCTGGTGCCCGCGCCCAAGCTCACCGGGCGCGAGCTGGAGGTGCTCAAGCTGGTGGCCACCGGCAAGAACAACCGGGAGATCGCCAAGGAGCTGTTCATCAGCGAGAACACGGTCAAGAACCATGTGCGGAACATCCTGGAGAAGCTCCAGCTGCACTCCCGCATGGAGGCCGTGGTCTATGCCATGCGGGAGAAGATCCTCGACCTGGAGAACGGATAGCGGCCTGCGGCCCGGGCCGTCACCCGGGCCGCCGTTCAGCGCGGGTCGAAGCCCCGTGCGATCGCGGCGTCCAGCGGCCCGCGCAGTTCGTCCGGGGTGACCCGCTCGATGCGGATGTCCCCGGCCCAGCCCACCCATCCGGCGGCCTCGTGCAGCGCCTGGGCCATCGCCGGCACCGCCTTGGCCGCCTGCCGCGCAGTGCCCTCGAAGCTGGCGTGCCGGGCGACCAGCACCCGGCCCTCGCGGGCCGGGTCCACCCGGCCCAGCAGCCGGCCCCCGGCCAGCAGCGGCATGGCGAAGTAGCCGTACACCCGCTTCTCCCGGGGGGTGTACGCCTCCAGCCGGTGGGACATGCCGAATATCCGCTCCGTGCGGCGCCGGTCCCAGATCAGGGAGTCGAACGGGGACAGCAGAGTGGTGCGGTGCCGGCCGCGCGGCGGCTCGGCCAGCGCGGCGGGATCGGCCCAGGCCGGGGCCTGCCACCCGCGCACCGTGACCGGCACCAGCCCGGTGCCCTCGATCACCCCGGCCACCTCGGCCTGGGTCATCCGGTGGTAGTCGGCGAGATCCGCCAGGGTGGCCACGCCCAGTGCGGCACCCGCCCCGGCGACCAGGCGCCGCCGGCATTCCTCGTCTGCCGGCTCCTGGTTGCGCAGCGCCTCGGGGACGGCCCGCCCGGCCAGGTCGTACACCCGCTTCCAGCCGCGCCGCCGGGTGCACACCACCTCTCCGGTGTCCAGCAGCCACTCCACCGCGATCTTCGTCTCCGACCAGTCCCACCACGGGCCGCCGTTCTTGGCGCCGCCCAGCTCGGTGGAGGTCAGCGGGCCCTCGCCGGCGAGCCGGGCCCGCACCTCGGCCAGGGAGCGGCCGGCGTCCTTCATCCGGTGCCAGCGGTGGCCGCGGGCCAGGAAGGCCCGGCGCCGGAAGGCGAACAGCGGCCAGTCCTCCATCGGCAGCACACAGGCCGCGTGCGACCAGTACTCGAAGGCACTCGTGCCGCTCCAGTAGGCGGCCTCCACGGCCTCCCGCCGCACCGGGCCGAGCCGCGCGAAGGGCACCAGCTCGTGCGAGCGGGCCAGCACCGAGATGGTGTCGAGCTGCACCGCACCGAGCCGGCGCAGCACCCCGGGCACCCCGGCCCTGCGGTCCGGCCGGCCCATCAGACCCTGCGCGTGCAGCGCCAGCCGCCGGGCCTCGTCCGCCGACAGCTCGGCGGAGGCCCGCGGCGCGGGCACCGGCACCTCCCGCCCACGGGCACGGCCCGGGCGGGCGGCGGGGACGGAAACGCCGGGCGAGGAGGCGGTGTGCGCATGCGGGGCAGTCATGCGGGGGATCGTAGAGCCGGGCACTGACACTCCGCTTGTGCCTCGCATACGATGGCCGGTGCGGCGGGCACGGAACGCCGCGCCCATGCACCCGACCGTGCAGGGCCGGACAGGCCCTGGGCCGACCGGCAAGGAGACCAGTTCTCGTGTCCCTCTTCAACAAGATCATGCGAGCGGGCGAAGGCAAGATCCTGCGCAAGCTGAACCGCGTCGCACAGCAGGTGAACTCGATTGAAGAGGACTTCCTTGACCTGTCGGACGCCGAGCTGCGTGCCCTGACCGACGAGTACAAGGAGCGCCTCGCGGAGGGTGAGGCCCTCGACGACCTGCTGCCGGAGGCCTTCGCCACGGTGCGGGAGGCGGCCAAGCGCGTCCTGGGCATGCGCCACTTCGACGTGCAGCTCATGGGCGGTGCGGCCCTGCACTTCGGTCATGTCGCCGAGATGCGCACCGGTGAGGGAAAGACGCTGGTCAGCACCCTGCCCGCCTATCTCAACGCGCTGACCGGCAAGGGCGTGCACCTGATCACCACCAACGACTACCTGGCGCAGCGCGACGCCGAGTGGATGGGCCGGGTGCACAAGTTCCTGGGCCTGACCGTCGGCTGCATCACCTCCGGCATGGCCCCGGCCAAGCGGCGCGAGCAGTACCGCTGCGACATCACCTACGGCACCAACAACGAGTTCGGCTTCGACTACCTGCGCGACAACATGGCGTGGTCGAAGGAGGAGCTGGTCCAGCGCGGCCACAACTTCGCCATCGTCGACGAGGTGGACTCCATCCTGATCGACGAGGCGCGCACCCCGCTGATCATCTCCGGCCCGGCCGACCAGCCCACCAAGTGGTACGCGGACTTCGCCAAGCTGGTGATCCAGCTCGAACGCGGCGAGCCGGCCGTGCCCACCAAGGGCGAGCAGGAGACCGGCGACTACGACGTGGACGAGAAGAAGCGCACCGTCGCCATCCATGACGCGGGCGTCGCCAAGGTGGAGGACTGGCTGGGCATCGACAACCTCTACGAGGCGGTCAACACCCCCCTGGTCGGTTACCTCAACAACGCCATCAAGGCCAAGGAGCTGTACAAGCGGGACCGCGACTACGTGGTGCTGGACGGCGAGGTCGTGATCGTCGACGAGCACACCGGCCGTGTGCTGCCGGGCCGCCGCTACAACGAGGGCATGCACCAGGCGATCGAGGCGAAGGAAGGGGTGAAGATCAAGAACGAGAACCAGACCCTCGCCAAGATCACCCTTCAGAACTATTTCCGCCTCTACGGCAAGCTGTCCGGCATGACCGGTACCGCCATGACCGAGGCCGCCGAGTTCAACCAGATCTACAAGCTGGGCGTGGTGCCCATCCCGACCCACAAGCCGGTGGCCCGCACCGACCACGCGGACCTGATCTACCGCACCGAGGTCTCCAAGTTCGAGGCCGTGGTCGAGGACATCGTGGAGCGCCACCGCAACGGCCAGCCGGTGCTGGTCGGCACCACCTCGGTGGAGAAGTCCGAGTACCTCTCCCAGCAGCTCCGCAAGCGCGGGGTGAAGCACGAGGTGCTGAACGCCAAGAACCACGCCCGGGAGGCGGCGATCGTCGCCAAGGCGGGCCGCAAGGGCGCGGTCACGGTGGCCACCAACATGGCCGGCCGCGGCACCGACATCAAGCTGGGCGGCGACCCGGAGGAGCTGGCCGAGGCCGAGCTGCGGCGCCGCGGGCTGGACCCGGTGGAGCACGTGGAGGAGTGGACGGCGGCCCTGCCGGAGGCCCTGGAGCGCGCCGAGAAGGCGGTCAAGACCGAGTTCGAGGAGGTCCGCGACCTGGGCGGGCTGTATGTGCTGGCCACCGAGCGGCACGAGTCCCGGCGCATCGACAACCAGCTGCGCGGCCGGTCCGGACGCCAGGGCGACCCGGGCGAGTCCCGCTTCTACCTCTCGCTGGGCGACGACCTGATGCGGCTGTTCAAGGCGCAGCTCGTGGAGCGGGTGATGTCCATGGCCAATGTGCCGGACGACGTGCCCATCGAGAACAAGATGGTCACCCGGGCCATCGCCTCGGCGCAGAGCCAGGTCGAGCAGCAGAACTTCGAGATCCGCAAGAACGTCCTCAAGTACGACGAGGTGCTCAACCGGCAGCGCGAGGTGATCTACACCGAGCGGCGCCGGGTCCTGGAGGGCGAGGACCTGCACGAGCAGGTGCGCTTCTTCATGGACGACACCATCGACGCCTACGTCCAGGCGGAGACCCAGGAGGGCTTCGCCGAGGAGTGGGACCTGGACCGGCTGTGGAACGCCTTCAAGCAGCTCTACCCCTGCCAGATCACGGTGGAGGAGCTGGAGCAGGAGGTCGGTGAGCGCGAGGGGCTGACCGCCGAGTTCATCGCCGAGGCGATCAAGAAGGACATCCACGAGCAGTACGACGCCCGCGAGGCCGAGCTGGGCTCCGAGGTGATGCGGGAGCTGGAGCGCCGGGTGGTGCTGTCGGTGCTGGACCGCAAGTGGCGCGAGCACCTCTACGAGATGGACTACCTCCAGGAGGGCATCGGGCTGCGCGCCATGGCGCAGCGCGACCCGGTGGTGGAGTTCCAGCGCGAGGGCTTCGACATGTTCACCGCGATGATGGACGCCATCAAGGAGGAGTCGGTCGGCTACCTGTTCAACCTGGAGGTCCAGGTGGAGCGGAAGGTCGAGGAGGTCCCGGTGAAGGCGGGTGCCCCGGCCGGTGCGCCGCAGGACGCGGTGCCGCAGCCGGCACAGGCGCCGGCCCCGGTGCCCGCCGGGCGGCGGCCGGAGATCCGGGCCAAGGGACTGGAGACGCCGCAGCGCGCCGACCGGCTGCACTTCTCGGCGCCGACCGTGGACGGCGAGGGCGGGGTCGTGGAGCGCGACCTGACCACGGAGAACGAGGCCGCGCCGCAGCAGACGCGTGCCGAGCGCCGTCGCGCCCAGAAGGGCGGGCGCCGCCGCAAGAAGTGAGGCGGCGGCGGGAACCGCCGGCCGCCCCGCGAGCGGGGGCCACCCACGGGTGGCCCCCGCTCGCATGTGCCGGTCCGCCGCTGCCGGTGCCCGGACGTCCGGCGGCGGCGCCCGACGCCGGGGCCCGTGCCGGTGCCCGGGGCCGGACGGCGTCTAGGGGACGGGGGTGTCGAGGTCGACGGCGGTGCAGTACCAGCGGCCGCCGGCGGCGCGCTCCAGGCGGAAGGCCAGCGCGCGGACCCGGCCCCCCACCGCGATCCGGGCGAACGCCTCGATCACGTCCGGGCCGGGACGGCAGGCGCCCACCCGGCGCAGCGCCGGGGCGCCGCGGGTGCCGGCCGGCGGCAGCAGCGGGGTGTGCGGGGCGGCCCGGCCGAGCCGGTCGTAGGCCTCGGCGCGGGCGTGACCGAGCAGGACATGCACCGGCTTCCGGCCGCTGAGCACCAGAAGGAGCTGCTGGGCGAACCAC
>NZ_WTLH01000186.1 GCF_011421595.1 Streptomyces sp. YIM 98790
GTGGCCAGCAGCGGGGGAGCGGCGAGCAGGGTGAGCGCCGCGGGCAGTACGGCGAGCGGCGGAAACCGGGGCAGCAGCGCCGCCGCGCTGCCCAGCAGCGCCGGCAGTGCCGTCCAGACTGCGGCCTGCCGGGCCGCGGGCATGCCGAGCGCCGACAGGTCCGGGCGGCGCGGCACGGCCAGGACGGCAAGATACCCGGCGGCCGCCATCGGCACCGCGCACCAGGCCAGGCGGACCGGCGCCGCGCCCGGCCGTTCCGGAGCGGAAAGGGCCTGATCGAATGCGTCCAGCAGCAGATGACCGGTCACGGCGGTGGCCGAGGCCACCAGCAGCAGGCGCAGCAGCGCCGCCGGCCCCGCGCCCCGGACTAGGCGGTGAGCGAGCATGCCAGGCGGCCGTCGGCGAGTGCCATGCTCCGGTCGGCCAGCTCCGCGGCCTGGGGATCGTTGCAGGCCAGCAGCGTGGTGATGGTGTGCGAGCGGGCCGCCGTGGTGAGCGTGCGCAGCACCAGGCGGCGCTCCCGCCCGTGCAGCGGCGCGGTGGGCTCGTCGGCGAACAGCACGGCGGGCCGGTGCACCAGGGCCCGTGCGATGGCCACCCGCTGCCGCTGCACCCGGTCCAGGGCCTGCGGCCGGCGCCGCGCGCAGTCCCCGACGTCCAGCCGCTCCAGCCACTCCTGGGCCGTGCGCCGGGCGGTGCGTGCCCCGACCCCGGCCAGCAGCAGCGGCAGCGCCGCGTTCTCGCGGGCGGTGAGCTCCGGCACCAGCCGCGCGCGGTGGCCGATCCAGCCGAACCGCTCGCGGCGCAGCCGGTCCCGCGCCGCGCGGGACAGGGTGTGCACCGGGATGCTGTTGAACCACACCTCGCCCCGGTCCGGCAGCAGCCGCCCGGAGAGGCAGTCCAGCAGGGTGGTGCGCCCGCTGCCGCGCCCTCCGGTGACGGCCAGGATCTCGCCCTCCCGCACGGCGAGCGACACGTCGCACAGGGCCGGCGACCCGGCGTGCGCGCGGTGCAGGCCGCGTGCCCAGAGCACGTCGTTGTCGGGTGGGGCGGTCGTCACACGGCACCTCCGCTGGTCGGCGGCGAGTGCCCGGACCAACGCGCCACGCCGATTTCGGTTACGGCGGGCGGCGGTTGCGGCCGGACGGGGGACGGCGGGCGGTCCGCCGCTGCCGCCGCCCGGCCGGGCCTGGCCGCCGTCGGCGCGGAGATTANTGGCCGCCGTCGGCGCGGAGATTATTCGTCGAGAAAGCGAGAAGAATGACATTCTCGCTGCTCGAAGGGTGTCACGACGGAGGATTTCCGGCCTTCGGGGCTGTCGTCCGCTCCGTCACGGCGCTTAGTCTGGAATGTCCGATCGAGAAGGAACAGGAAGCAGGAGGGGTGCTGTGACCACCACCGAGCTGCGTCGGCTGCGCAACTACATCAACGGCGAGTTCCGGGACGCCGCGGACGGCCGGACCCTGGAGGTGGTCGATCCGGTCACCGGCCTCCCCTACGCCACCGCCCCGCTCTCCGGCCCGGCGGACGTGGACGCCGCCATGGCCGCTGCCGCGGCGGCCTTCCCCGCCTGGCGGGACGCGACCCCGGCCGCCCGCCAGCTCGCCCTGCTGAAGATCGCCGACGCCTTCGAGGCGCGGGCGGACGACATCCTGGCCGCCGAGTGCCGGGACACCGGCAAGCCGCTGGAGGTGACCCGGCAGGAGGAGCTGGGCCCGATCGTGGAGCAGATCCGCTTCTTCGCCGGGGCCGCCCGCATGCTGGAGGGCAAGGCCGCGGCCGAGTACATGGCGGGCCTGACCTCGTTCGTGCGCCGGGAGCCGGTGGGCGTGTGTGCCCAGGTGGCGCCCTGGAACTATCCGCTGATGATGGCGGTCTGGAAGTTCGCCCCGGCGCTGGCCGCCGGCAACACCGTCGTCCTCAAGCCCTCCGACACCACCCCGGCCTCCACCGTGCTGCTGGCCGAGATCCTGGGCGGGGTCCTGCCGGCCGGGGTGTTCAACGTGATCTGCGGCGACCGGGACACCGGGCGGCTGATGACCGAGCACCCGGTCCCGGCCATGGTGTCCATCACCGGTTCGGTGCGGGCCGGCATGGAGGTGGCCGCCAGCGCCGCCAAGGACGTCAAGCGGGTCCATCTGGAACTGGGCGGCAAGGCACCCTGTGTGGTCTTCGAGGACGCCGACCTGACCGCGGCGGCCGAGGGCATCCGGGACGCGGGCTTCTTCAACGCCGGGCAGGACTGCACCGCCGCCTGCCGGGTGCTGGTGCACGAATCGGTGCACGAGGCCTTCGTCGACGCGCTGCTCAAGGCCACCGCCGAGGTCAAGACGGGCGACGTGGAGGACCCGGACTGCTTCTACGGGCCGCTGAACAATGCCGGTCACCTGGCCAAGGTCGCCGGTTTCATCGACCGGCTGCCCGCCCACGCCCGGGTGGAGACCGGTGGCCACCGGGTCGGCGAGGAGGGCTTCTTCTACGCCCCGACCGTGGTCACCGGCGTGCAGCAGGACGACGAGATCGTGCAGAACGAGGTCTTCGGCCCGGTGATCACCGTGCAGACGTTCGGTGACGAGGCCCAGGCGGTGGAGTACGCCAACGGCGTGGAGTACGCGCTGGCCTCCTCGGTGTGGACCAAGGACCACGGGCGGGCCATGCGGATGTCCAAGGCGCTGGAGTTCGGCTGCGTCTGGATCAACACCCACATCCCGCTGGTGGGCGAGATGCCGCACGGCGGCTTCAAGAAGTCCGGCTACGGCAAGGACCTCTCCGCCTACGGCCTGGAGGACTACACCAGGGTCAAGCATGTGATGACCGCGCTCTGAGCCGGGACGCGGCGGCCGGTGTGCCCGGGGACCTTCCCGGGCACACCGGCCGCCGCCGTTCCCGTCCTGGTGCCCGTTCCCGTTCCCGTTCCCGTTCTCGTTCCCGTCCCTCCGCGGTTCCCGGTCCGGCCGGGGTGGCGGGTGTGCCGGGTGTCCGCCCCGCATCCGTCGCACGCACATCTTGCGCCACTCCAGGCGCGGTTGGCCGAAAAGCTGCCCTGTACAACTGCAATCGTGCTGGTACGGTCGGTGACTGATCGCGTGGCCGCGGCGCCCCCATCCGGCCACGCAGGCGCGCCGTTGTGTCCCACCCCCCAGTCACGCAGCTACCGGAGGTCACTCCCGATGCGACGCGAAGGACACCCCACCCGCCCCCGTACCCGTTCCCGTACGGCCGCCCGGCTGGCCGTCATCCTCACCACGGTCGGCCTCTTCGCCGGGGGCGTCTCCGCCGTCCCCGCCGCCGCGGCGGACCACCCCAACTACTGCATCCACGTTCCCGGCGGCTGGCTCTGCTTCTGAGGCTCCTGAGGCTCCTGCGGCCGGTGAGGCCCGTGAGCTCCTGAGCTCCTGAGGTCCGGGTGCCCCCCGGCCCCGCGGACCCGAGGCCGGTCCCCGCCCGATCCCCGGCGCCCGGCTCGGTCGGCCGGCGTCCCCCGACAGGGCCGACCGCCCGGTGGCCCCGTGTCCCGCCCAGCGGCACGGGGCCACCGGTCACCGGTCACCGTTCCGTTTCCCCCGCCGCTGCCGGGCACGGGCCACCTCGGCGCGCAGTACGCCCGGCCGGTTGGTGTGGACGGCGTCGACACCCAGGTCCAGCAGGCGGCGCATGGCGCGCGCGGTGTCGGCGGTCCAGGCGCAGACCTGGTAGCCGCGCTCCCGGGCCCGCTCCACGGTCCGCTCGTCCAGCAGGCTCCAGCGGTAGTTCAGCCAGGCCGGGCGGACCTCGCGCAGCAGCGAGTCCCGGACCGGGGCGGCCCGCTTCCAGGTCAGGGAGATCTCCGCCTCCGGATCGGCCCGCCGCACCGCGCGCAGCGCCCCCGGATCGCCGCAGTAGTACACCCGCCCCCCGGCACCCTCGGCCGCCACCTCGGCCACCACCGCCCGGGCGTCCGCGGCCGAGGGGCCCGGCAGGTCGATCAGGGTACGGGCCGGGAAGGTGACCTCCAGCGCCTCGCGCAGGGTGGGCACCCCGCCGCCGGTCAGCTCCCGCACCTCGGTCGCGGTCAGCCCGGCCACCTCCAGGTCATGTCCCCACAGCCGTTTCAGGGTGGTGTCGTGCAGCGCCACCGGGACCCGGTCCCGGGTGAGCCGCACGTCCAGTTCCACCACGTCGGCGCCCGCGGCGAGCGCCGACCGGAATGACGCGAGGGTGTTCTCCCGCGCCCGGTACGGATCGCCGCGGTGCGCGATGACAAGCGTCAAGGGGTCCACCCGTTCCGCCGCGGATCCTGTGCGGATGAGCCGTTGCCGGGTCGTCGTTGCAGCCATGAGGACAGATAACTGTCGATTTCACCCGAAAGGCGTGATTTCGCGGGTGTGTCGAGAAAGGACGCCTCCACCGCGTTCCGGGCCAGCTCCGCCAGCCCGGTCTCGTCCAGGTCCAGCAGCCGCGCCGCCACCGCGTACTCGGTGTTCAGGTCGGTGCCGAACATCGGCGGGTCGTCGCTGTTGATGGTGACCGGCACACCCGCCGCCACCATGTCCCGCACCGGGTGCTCCTCCAGAACGGTCACCGCCCGGGTGGCCACATTGGAGGTCGGGCAGACCTCCAGCGGGATGCGGTGCTCCGCCAGGTGCTCCAGCAGCCGCGGGTCCCGTACCGAACTGGTGCCGTGACCGATCCGTTCGGCGCGCAGCTCCCGCAGCGCGTCCCAGACCGTCTCCGGCCCGGTGGTCTCCCCGGCGTGCGGCACGCTGTGCAGGCCCTCGGCGATGGCCCGGTCGAAGAACGGTCTGAACTGCGGCCGCGGCACCCCGATCTCCGGCCCGCCCAGGCCGAACGACACCAGGCCCTCCGGCCGCAGCTCGCAGGCCATCCGGGCGGTCTCCTCGGCGGCGGGCAGCCCCAGCTCGCCGGGGATGTCGAAGCACCAGCGGAGCACCAGGCCCAGCTCCCGCTCGGCGGCCCGGCGGGCGTCCTCGATGGCCTCCATCACGCCCTCGGCGGGGATGCCGCGCCTGGTGAAGCCGTGGGGGGTGACGGTGAGTTCGGCGTAGCGGATGTTCTGCCGGGCCATCTCCCGGGCCACCTCGAAGGTGAGCAGCCGGATGTCCTCCGGGTCCCGGATCAGGTCCACCACGGAGACGTAGATCTCGATGAAGTGCGCGAAGTCGCGGAAGGTGAAGAACTCGGCGAGCGCGTCCGGGTCCTTGGGCACCGGCGAGTCCGGGTGGCGGGCGGCGAGTTCGGCGACGATCCGGGGGGAGGCGGAGCCCACATGGTGGACGTGCAGCTCCGCCTTGGGCAGCCCGGCGATGAAGCCGGTGAGGTCGGTGGGGTCCTGCTCGGACACATGCACTCCTGATCTGGCGGGGGTTCCGGCCGGCCGGCGGCGGGCGCGGGGTGGCGCGGACGCCGGACGCGCCGTCATGGTAAGCGCAGGCGGCGCCGGGCGGGCCGCGGGCGTGCGTTCCGTCCGCCGGGCACCCGCCGTAGGGTGTGGGGCCGTTGACCGCGGAGGGGACGTGGAGGTTCGGTGACCGCCCAGCAGCACCATTGGCAGACCGGTTCCGCAGCAGCGCCGGAGCCGGGCGGCGGCGGAACGGACGGCGGCATAGCCGGGGGCCCGGCCCCGGCCGGGCCCGTCCCGGAGCCGCCCACCCCGCCTCCGGGTCCGGTCCACCCCGCCGCGGCCCGGGGCCCGGCGGACGCGGGGCAGACCCATGCCGGGCAGCCGTACGCGGCCCTTCCCCTCTCCGGCCCGCCCGCCGGGCTGCCGCAGCCGCTGCCGCTGCCGCAGCCGCTGCCGCGCAACGGTGCGGCGCGCGGCTCCCTGGCCCTGGGCATCTGGGCGCTGGTGGTCTGCTGCACCTTCGTCGCCGCCCCGGCTGCCGTGCCGCTCGGCATCGCCGCCCTCGCGGTGGGCGCCGTGGCCCTGGGCCGGGTGCGGCGCGGCACCGGCGGCCGGCGCGGCTGGGCGGTGTCCGGCATGTCGGCGGGCGGGGTGGCCGTGGTGGCCGGGGCGCTGCTCACCGGGCTGCTGGTGGCGGGCGCCGTGGACAGCGTGGCGGTCACCTCCGGGCCCGGCTCGGACCGGACGGCGGACGCGGGCGACCGGGTGGTCTGGGAGGACGGCCTGGTGGCGGTCTTCGACGCGCCCGGGCGTCCGGAGCACGACACCGCCACCCGCCTCACCGTCACGCTCACCCAGGAGGGCGACGACCGGGCCGATCTGTCCGACCAGGACATCCGGGTCCGCACCGACGGCCGGGAAATGGCCCCCGGACGGGTACGGGTGCGGCTCAGCCCGGTCGGCCTGCTGCGGCCGGGGAACTCCACGGAGATGGTCCTCTCCTTCACCCTGCCGCCCGGCACCTCCCGGGTGGCGGTCGACTTCTCGCCCGGCCCCGGCCACGACACCGCCTACTGGGAGTTCCGGATCGGTCCGGACGGCAGCGGCGACGGCGGACGCGACGAACCCGGAAGGCCCGGCGGGCCCGGCGGCCGCGAGCGCGCCGACGTCTGATCCGGGCCGCAGACCCGGCCCGCCCGGAAAGCCGCGAAAGCAAAGCAGCGCAG
The DNA here is from genome assembly GCF_011421595.1 of Streptomyces sp. YIM 98790. Taxonomy (GTDB): domain Bacteria; phylum Actinomycetota; class Actinomycetes; order Streptomycetales; family Streptomycetaceae; genus Streptomyces. The sequence goes on from NZ_WTLH01000186.1 coordinate 6,568, forward strand.
TCGCGTAAGAGCGCGGGCCCCGGCCGCTCTCACTGGGGGATGAGACGCAAGGCCCCGCCCGGGGCCTCGGGCGAGAGGAAAACACGTGATGAGCGAGCCGAACGGGCAGCCCGGGCCGCGGTCGGCCATGGCCTGGCTGGCTGCGGCGGCGCCCGAACCGGGGGCTTGCCGCTGGGAATGGGAGCGGAATCCGCGCGGCGTGGTGCTGCTGCCGGCCGGGCGCCGCTGGGACGTGCTGGTGCTGCCGCCGGGCATCGGGCACGTCACGCTGGAGGTGCTGGACGGCGTGTCCGCCCCGACCGGTCCGGTGCTGGCGGACGACAGCGCCCGGGTGGGCTACTTCGTACCGCCGGGCACGGCCGGCCGCTGGATCGGGACCGGGGTCCGCGCGGCGGGCCGGGGCAGCTGGATCGTGGTGCCGCATCCGGCACGGACCAGCGGCGGGGTGCACTGGCTGGTGCCGCCGGACGGCTCCGGGCTGCTGACCGATCCGGAGATGCTGGAACTGGCCATGCACGAGGCCGCCGCCCTGGTCCGCATCACCGGCACCGGCACCGGCAGCGGTGCGGGCCGCGACGCCCGGCCGGAGCCGGAGCCCGGACCGGGGCAGGCGCCCGAGGGCTGACCGGGCCCCGGAAGGGTGCCGGCGGACCGGAAGAAGGCGACCGCCCCGGAGCGAGGGGGGAGATCTCCGGGGCAGTCCTGTGCCTCGGCCGGCCTGCCGCGTGCCCGGGGGGAGGAGACTGGCGGCGCCGGCCATGGGGAGGAAGTCCGGGGCTCACTGCGCCCGCTTCCGGTCATGACCGTACGGCCTGACACCTGCCGGGTTGTACGCGTACACGAGCCCCCCACACCATCTCTACGCGGAGTCCGCCCCGGCCCGCGCGCCGGCGGGCGGCAGCGTGGTGCCCGCCCGGTGCAGCAGGGTTCACGGGGAAGGGGCGGAGCAGGGCACGGCGTCGCCCGGCAACGTCCGGCTGCCGCTCCCACCGGGTCGCCCCGGGACGGGGGCGCGGCGGCCGGGCACGGCCCGGACGGCCGCGCCGTGCCCTCCGGAACCGGAACCGCCACCGGCCGGCGAGCACCGCCCGGTGGGCGGAACCCGGCACCCCTGCGCGCCCCCGGCCACCCCGGCCGCGCCGGGTTCCGCCGCTGCCCCGGGCGTGGCGGTCGGTCAGGGCTCGCCGCGCACCGGGGTGGTCAGCGCGGAGAAGGCGCTGTCCAGGATCGNCACCGCCCGGTGGGCGGAACCCGGCACCCCTGCGCGCCCCCGGCCACCCCGGCCGCGCCGGGTTCCGCCGCTGCCCCGGGCGTGGCGGTCGGTCAGGGCTCGCCGCGCACCGGGGTGGTCAGCGCGGAGAAGGCGCTGTCCAGGATCGACAGGCCCTCGGCCAGCAGGTCCTCGCCGATCACCAGCGGGGGCAGGAAGCGCAGCACGTTCCCGTAGGTGCCGCAGGTCAGCACCAGCAGCCCCTGGCCGTGGCAGTACCGGGCCACCGCGGCCGTCGCCTCCGGGTCCGGCTCCCGGCCGCCGCCCGGCTTGACCAGCTCCACCGCCAGCATGGCGCCCCGCCCGCGCACCTCGCCGATCGCCTCGTGCCGCGCGGCCAGCTCCGCCAGCCGCGGCTTCATGATCTCCTCGATGCGGCGGGCCCGGGCGTTGAGGTCCAGCTCCCGCATGGTCTCGATGGCGCCCAGCGCGGCCGCGCAGGCCACCGGGTTGCCGCCGTAGGTGCCGCCCAGGCCGCCGGTGTGCGCGGCGTCCATGAGCTCCGCCCGGCCGGTGACCGCGGCCAGCGGCAGGCCGCCCGCGATGCCCTTGGCGGTGGTGATCAGATCCGGCACCACGCCCTCGTCCTCGCAGGCGAACCACTGTCCGGTGCGGCAGAAGCCGGACTGGATCTCGTCCGCCACGAGCACGATGCCGTGTTCCCGGGCGAACCCGGCCAGCCGCGGCAGGAAGCCCCGGGCGGGCTCGATGAAGCCGCCCTCGCCGAGCAGCGGCTCGATCACGATCGCGGCGGTGTTCTCCGCCCCGACCTGCTTGGTGATCTGGTCGATCACCTGCGCGGCGGCCTCCTCGGCGCACCGCTCCGGGCCGGTCGGCCAGCGGAACGGGTAGGCCACCGGCACCCGGTAGATCTCCGGGGCGAAGGGGCCGAAGCCGTGCTTGTACGGCATGTTCTTGGCGGTCAGCGCCATGGTGAGGTTGGTGCGGCCGTGGTAACCGTGCTCGAACACCACCACCGCCTGCCGGCCGGTGGCGTACCGGGCGATCTTGACGGCGTTCTCCACCGCCTCGGCGCCGGAGTTGAACAGCGCCGACTTCTTGGCGTGCTCGCCGGGGGTGAGCCGGGCCAGCTCCTCGCACACCTCCACATAGCCCTCGTAGGGGGTGACCATGGCGCAGGTGTGGGTGAACCGGGAGAGCTGCTCGGCGGCCCGGCGGACCACCGCCTCGGCGCTGTTGCCCACCGAGGTCACGGCGATGCCGGAGCCGAAGTCGATCAGGGCGTTGCCGTCCACGTCCTGCACGATGCCGCCGCCGGCCCGCTCCACGAACACCGGCATGACGGTGCCGACGCCGTTGGCCACGGCGGCCTGCTTGCGGGCCATCAGCTCCTGGGACCTGGGGCCGGGGACGGCGGTGACGAGCTTGCGCTCCTGGGGCAGGGACGGACCGCCGGCCAGGCCGGTCGGGGCGGGCACGGCGGGCATGGTGGTCATGGATGCGTCTCCTCGGCGGGTGGCGGACAGGGCTCCGTTCCGCAGGCTAGGGCCGCACCCGCCCCCGGGACATGCACCGCCACGGCACACTCACCCCCGCCGACTTCGCCGCGCCGTCCATAGCCCCCGCCGGCCCGGCGGGCGGGCCGCGCTCAGTGCTCCAGCGGCGGCGCCTGGGCGGGCACCGGGCAGATCCGGGCGCCCTCCCGGTCGAAGACGTAGAGCTGCGCCAGGTCCACCAGCAGCGGCACCCGCTGGCCGACATGGATCCGGCTGTCCGCCTCCGTGCGCACCACCAGTCCGGCCGCCATCCGGGCGGCCGGGTCGTCCGCCGCGCCGGGCCCGGCGACGCCGTGCTCCGGCCCGGCGGCATGCCGCCCGTATCCGCCGCCCCGCCGCGGCTGCCGCGGATACTCCCCGGGCCCCGCCTGCTCCCGGTACCGGGGCTCCGGGTACCGGTCGTGCTGGACATACCCGCCGGTGTGCGGGACGGGCCCGTCCTCCGGCCCCTCGTCGAAGTCGACCGTGGTCACCGCGGAGATGGCGCCGGCCGGGCCGGCGCCGGGCCGCCCGTCGTCCCACCGGTCCCGGTGCGCCCGCCCGGAGCGGCCCAGCAGCCGCCCCAGCCGGCCGCCCGGCCGGCCGGAACCCTGCTCCGCCTGCCCCGGACGGCGCGCCGCCTCCAGCCCGGCCACCTCGGCCGGCCGGGCCCCGATGCCGACGTGCACCAGCGACTCGTGCCCCTGGAACTCCACATGCTCCACGGCGCCCCGCAGCAGCGCCTCACCCGGCCGCGCGTCCTGCGGCGAGGCGATCCGGATCGCCTCCGAGCGCAGGCCCACCGTGATGTCCCGGCCCATCTGGACGCGCAGCAACTGGTGGTCGGCGCTCAGCGGCTCGGGCAGCAGCATCCGCTGGGTGCCGAAGTCCAGCGCCATCCGGCCGCCCATCGGCGCCAGCACCCGGGCCCGGAACAGGTTGATCCGGGGCGTGCCCACAAAGGCCGCGACGAAGAGGTTCTCCGGATAGCGGTACACCTCGCGGGCGGTGCCGACCTGCTGCACCCGCCCGTCCCGCATCACCACCACCCGGTCGCCCAGTGACATCGCCTCCGACTGGTCGTGCGTCACATAGACCGTGGTGACACCGAGGTGACGGGTCAGTGCGGCGATCTCGGCGCGCAGCCGGTTGCGCAGCTTGGCGTCCAGGTTGGACAGCGGCTCGTCCATCAGGAACGCCGACGGCCGCCGCACGATGGCCCGGCCCATGGCCACCCGCTGCCGCTCGCCGCCGGAGAGCTGGCCCGGGTAGCGGTCCAGCAGATCCTCGATGCCCAGGATGCGCGCGGTCTCGGCCACCGGCGTGCGGTGGTCCAGGTACCGGTCCTCCATGCGCAGCGGGAAGTCGATGTTCCGCCGCGCGGTCATGTTCGGGTACAGAGCGTAGTGCTGGAAGACCATGGCCAGCCGGCGCTTGCCCGGCGGGATGTCGTTGGCGTACTCGCCGTCCAGCAGCACCGCCCCCTCGGTGGGCTCCTCCAGGCCCGCGATCAGCCGCAGGACCGTGGATTTGCCGCAGCCGGAGGGGCCCAGCAGCACCACGAACTCCCCCGGGGCCATGTCCAGCGTCACGTGTTCGACGGCAGCGATTCGGCCCCTGTTCGCCGTGTAGACCTTTGAAACGTCCCGCAAGGAGATGGCGCGCGTCATTCGGGATTCACCGCCGGTCGAAGCAACGTGCTCGTGCTCACGGAGAGTAGCGCAGCGCGACGGTCCAGGGGAACGGGTCGGCGCGAAATTTCCGTCCGGAATCCGGTACTTGGCCCGGTACCGTCGAGCCCGGCCGGTGGCCGCTAGATTGGGACGCCGGGCCGGGAGACGACGTGACAGGCGGCCCGCGGGCCGGTCAGGGGGCGACTCGATGAGCACGGACGGCGGACCGGGACGGTACGGCCGGCGGCAGGGGCCGCCCGGCGGACCGGAGACGGCCGGAACCGTACCCATGGCCCGGCGGAGCGGCGGGGCGGCGGACGACGGCACTCCGCCGGTGCCCCGCCGCGGCCCGGCGGCCGGGGCATCCGCCCCCGCCGCACCGCC
>NZ_WTLH01000187.1 GCF_011421595.1 Streptomyces sp. YIM 98790
CCTCCGCGCCCCGGGCCGCTCCGCCCTGCCGGCCGGGCCACTGCGGTTCCGGCTCCCCGCCGCCGCCGGCCGCGGCGGTCGGCGGCAGGGCGGGGGCGGAGAAGTCCGGGAGCGTGCGCTCGGGGTCGTGATCCCCCTGCGGCGCCGGGGCGGTGCGCTTGTGCGGCGGGTTCACCCAGTCCGGGATGGTGGGATCGGCGGGCCGGGTCCGGGCCGCCCGCTTGTGCGGGGGATTGACCCAGTCCGGGACGTCGAAGTCGCCGCCCTCGCCGCCGGTGTCCGGCGCGCCGGGCGCCTGCCGCGGCGGGGCCTCGGCGCGGGGCGGGTTGACCCACTCGGGGATGGTCAGATCGGTACCCCCCGCGGCCGGTGGCGGGCCCTGCCCCGGTGCCGGGGCGGACGGAGCCGGCGGGCCGGCCGGTGCGGCAGGTGCTGCCGGTGCGGCCGGGCCGGCCGGGGCATCGGGCGGTCCGGGCGGCGGGGAAGCGGCGGGCTGCGCGGGCGCGCTGCGGAGGTCGGTGCCGCAGACGCCGCAGAAGCGGTCGCCGTGTTCCCTGGGCTCTCCGCAGCCCGGGCAGGCGGAGACTCGGTCAAGCTGCGGCATGTGTCACACCCAGGTCCTCGGGCGGAAGCGGTTGGCCGCCTCCACCAGGTCGATCCGTTCACTGCTGCTGGGCGCGAGCCGGGCCAGCACCCGGTAGGAATGCTCCAGCCCGAGCCGGAGCCCGGTCTCGTCCAGCGGCCGGCCCAGCACCTGCCGGCCGTTCCCGGCCGGCTGCCGTCCGCCCCGGCTCCCGGCCAGCAGCCAGTCCAGCGCGGCGCCCAGCACCTCACAGGACAGCTGTTCGCCCAGCGCCGGTTCCAGTCCGTTCTCGCGCAGTTCCGCCAACTGGCGGGACGCGGCGAGCAGATCCGGCAGCAGCTCCTCCGACGGCAGCCGCTGCCGCAGCCGCGCCCGGATCGCCGCCACCCGCGCCGCCGTCCAGTGGGCCGAGGCCGCGGGCACCGACTCCAGCGCCTGCACCGCCCCGGCCCGGTCCCCGCGCGCCAGCCGCACCCGTGCCAGCCCGAACCCGGCGCTCACATGGCTCGGGTCCGTGGTCCACACCAGGTCGTAGTAGTCGGCCGCGTTGTCCAGCTGGCCGAGCACTTCCGCGCACAGTGCCAGCGCCAGCTTCGGCGCCACCTCGCCGGGGAAGGCGTCGTACACCGCGTCGAAGGACAGCGCCGCGGTCTCCCAGTCCCGGCCGATCAGCGCGGCCAGCGCCCGGTACCAGACCACCCGCCAGTCGTCCGGGTGGTCCTCCTCCAGCGCGGCCAGCGCCTGCCCGGCCTCCGGCCGCAGCACCTGCCCGGCACCGGCCGCGGACGGTGCCGTCACCGGCATCTCCAGCCAGGCGCGCAGCTCCCGCAGCCGCCGCTCCACCGAATCCACCGGCGCGGCGCGCAGCGCGGTGAGCAGATCGCCCGGATCGGCGGCCGGCAGCCCGGCCAGGAAGCCCGCGTTGGGATCGGCCGGGTCCACCTTGGGCACCGGCAGGGCCAGCGCCGCCTCCCGCACGTCCAGCGGCACCACCGCCGGGGTGGCGGGCGCGGGCGGCAGCGCGGCGGCGGCCGCGCCCGCGCGGCGCTCCCGGCGCCCCACCGCGCGGCGCCCCAGCCGGGACACGTCCGAGCCGCCGTCCGCGGCGCGGGGCAGCAGCTCGGTGTCGGTGACCCGCAGCTCCGGGCCGAACAGCGGCGAGACGGCCGGCCGCGGCTGGCGGCTCTGCAGGGCGGCGATCTCCCGCAGCACCCCGGTCAGCTGCTCGGCCATCTCCTCGGCCGAGGCGAAGCGGCGGTCCGGGTCCGGGTCGGTGGCCCGCACCAGCAGCCGGTAGAAGGACTCGTAGCGCTGGAAGACCTCCACCTGGTCGGGCTCCGGCAGCGAGTCGGCGTACCGGCTGGTGTAGCCGCGGAAATCGAAGGTCAGCACGGCCAGGGTGCGGGCCACGGTGTACAGGTCGGAGGCGACCGACGGACCCAGCTCGGGCACCTCCGGCGCCTGATAGCCCACGGTGCCGTAGATCGCGCTGGCGGTGTCGTCCACCCGGCGCACCGCGCCCATGTCGATGAGCTTGAGCTGATCGCCCTGCTGGATCGCGTTGTCCACCTTGAAGTCGCAGTACAGCAGATTGCGGCTGTGCAGATAGCCCAGCGCGTCCAGCGCCTCGATGCCGTACGCGCAGGCCTGCTCCACCGGCAGCGGATCGCGGTGGCCGTCCGGGGTGCGCCGCTCGTTGGCTATCTCCTTCAGCGACTTGCCGCCCACGTACTCCATGACGATGTAGCCGTCCAGGCTGCCGGTCCGCCGGTCCAGATGCTCCACGAAGTTGTAGATCCGCACGATCGCGGCGTGCTCGATCTCGGAGAGGAAGCGGCGCTCGGCGATGGCCGCCTGCATGGCGTCCTGGTCGCCGGTGTCCAGCAGGCCCTTGAGCACCACCCACCGGCCGCCCACCGGGTGGTCGATGGCCAGGTAGATCCACCCCAGGCCGCCGTGCGCGATGCAGCCCACCACCTCGTACTGGCCGCCCACCATGTCCCCGGGGCTCAGCTTGGGCACAAAGGAGTAGGGGTGGCCGCAGGCGGTGCAGAACCCCTCGGTGCGGCCCGGCGTGCTGCCCCGGCTGCGGCCGACCGGCGCGCCGCACTCCAGGTTGCCGCAGTAGCGCTTGCGCTCGGGCACCTCGGGCCTGCCCAGCACCACCTCGCGCGGGTCGGGCCGCGGCACGGTCGGCACCGTGACGATGCCCGCGCCCAGTTTGCCGCGGCCGGAGGAGGCGGAGGAGCGGGAGCTGCGCACCGCGACGGAACGCGAGGGCAGCTCCCCGGAGAGCGCCCGGGAGAGCCGCCCGGACACCGAGCGCCGGGACATCTGGGACCGCGAGGTCGAGCGGGAGGTCGACCGCGAGGTCGAGCGGGAGGTCGAGCGGGAGGCGGACGACGAACGGGCCGAACCGGCCGGACCGTCCGGCCCCGGCCCCGGTCCGTGGCCGCCGGAGGCGCGCGTCGACGGCGACGGGCCCGGGACCCCCTCCTGCCGCGCCGCGCCCCCCGCCCCGGAGGACCGGGCCGCCATGGCCTCGGCGGAGACGACGGGAGCCAGCCCGCAGGTGTCGCAGTAGCGCTCGCCGTTGCCCATGTCCTCGTACGTGCCGGCGCAGTTCGGCCGCTGGCACGGCATCGGTTGCTGCTGCGCGTTGTTCACGCTCGCTCCTCGTTGGCTTCCTTCTCCAGCGCCGAAAGTTCGTCCAGGTACCGCATCACCGCCCGCTCGGCCGCCCGCAGGTCGCAGGGTGCGCTCCACAGCAGCCGGCGTGCCGTGTCGTACCGTTCCACCAGCACCAGATCCTCGGCCAGCCGCAGCCGGGCGGCCTTGGCCCGGAACGCGTCGAGCCGGCCGCGCAGTTCCGCCCGGACGGCGAGCGGCGCGGTCACCGCGGTCAGCGACTCCCGTGCCCGCTGGAGCTCCTCCTCGGCCCGCCGCTCCAGCGACTCCAGCAGCGGGGACAGCCGGTGCCACTGGGACCGGCGGCGCAGCTCCGCCGCGGTGGCCAGCTCCTCCTGGAGCGCGGTCGGCGGCCCGCTGACCGCCGGCACCTCGGAGGCCGCGATCTTGGCGAGCACCTCGCCGCGGGCCGCGCGTGCCTCGGCCAGGGTGCGGTCCGCCCGGGAGAGCAGGTCGCGCAGGCGCATCAGCCGGTCCTCGGCGTCCTTGCGGACGTCGATCACCGCCTCGATCTCCCGCCGCACCTCCTCGATGGTGCGGGCGGCGCGGTCGTAGCGGGTGGTGTCCGGACGTCCGCCGCCGGGCGCGCTGCTGCCGCCGGCCGGCACCCAGAAGGCCAGCGGGTCGGCGATGACCTCCTCGCGCAGCGCGCTCAGCTCCTCGGTGACCGCCTCCAGGTCGTCGCCGGCCGGGTGCTGGCCGGGCCGGACCCCGACCGAGTGCGCCAGCTGCGCCACCCGCTGCAGCTCGGCGGAGAGCAGGTCGATCCGGGCGGGCAGCGCCGACCAGACGGCGTCGGCCGCCGCCACCACGTCCAGCACCTCGGCGTAGCCGGTGTTCATCCGGCGCACCAGTTCCCCCCAGCCGATGTGCTCGGCCAGCAGGACCCCGCCGGTGACGACCATGCAGTCGCCCTCCAGCAGCCGGGAGAGCTCCTCCAGTTCGGCGCCGCCGGGGTGGCGGCGGCGGGCGCGCACCTCGCGCGCCTCGGTCAGGGTGCGGGAGCAGACGTCGAAGTGGGACCACAGCCGGGTGAGGGTCTCCTCGGCCGCGGTCCAGCGCTCCTTGGTGACGCCGGTCAGGGCGGCGCCCTCCAGCAGCCGGCGGCCGGCGTGGTCCTGGAGCGCCAGCAGGGAACTCTCGATCGCCTCGTGCTCGGCGCCGAGCCGGGCCAGCCGGCGGTCCGCTTCCTCACGGCTCAACACCGCTCACACCTCCTGCCCTTGCCGTCGTCCGGGTCCACCGCCGTCGTGGCCGGCGGTGTGGCCGCGGCCGTCGTGGCCGCCGCCGTCGCCGCCGTCGCCGCCGTCACCGCTCACCGCGCATCATGCCGGGCCGTTCCTCAGCCCCGGCCGTAGCGGGGCTGAGGCGGCGCCGGATCCGCCCGCCCCAGGTGCTCGGCCAGCCACCTGTCGTAGGACCGGCGCCATCCGCTGTTCGTTCCGCCACTCGTCCACTCCTCCAGCACCCGGTTGACCCGGCGCACCAGGTCCGTGTCCTCCAGGTGCATCGCTACCCCGTACGGCTCGATGGTGAGCGGCTCCCCGACCAGGTGCATGGCCGGATCCTGGGCGGCGTGCCCGGCGGCCAGCGCGCTGTCCGTCATCAGCGCGTCCGCCTCGCCGAGCTGCACCAGCACCAGGCAGTCCAGGTGGTTGGCGGCCGGCACGATGCTCGCCCCCAGCCCTTCGGCGCCGGCCCGCTCCAGCAGATCGGCCGCGGTGGAGCCGTCGGCCCGGCACACCCGCTGCCCGTTCAGCGTCCGGTCCAGCCCGGTGATGTCCGAGCTGCGCGGCACCAGAAGCTGCTGCCCGGCCTCGAAGTAGGCGGTGGAGAACGCCACCTTCTCCCACCGTTCGCAGGTGATGGACATGGTGCGCACCACCATGTCGACCTCCCGGTCCTGGATCAGCGGAATCCGCTCCGAGGTCGGCACGGCCTTGAACACGATGTCCGGGTCCGGGCCGAGCAGGTCCTCGGCGATGGCCCGCACCAGATCGATGTCGAAGCCGACGATGCGGTTCTCCGGGTCGCGGAAGCCCCACAGATAGCTGTTCTGGTCCACGCCCACGATCAGCGCGCCGCGTTCCTGGATGCGCCGCACCGCCTCGCCGTCGTCCGGGCCGCCGGGCGAGGGCGCGTAACTGTCCGCGGGGTCGCTGCCGTCCGGGCACACCTCGGGCTCCGCGGCGGGCCGTATCCGCTCGCTCGCGGCCTGCTCGGCCTCCTCCACCGAGCCGGGCAGGTCCGGGAAGGACGGCGGACGGCCGCCGGTGCCGCCGTCCAGCACGGTGCAGACCAGCATCACCGCGGCCAGCGCCAGACCGGCCGCGGCCAGCAGCAGCGCCCGGCCGTTGCCGGTCCGCCCGGTCCGGACCGTGCGCCGCGCGGCCGGGCGGGCCTCCGGCGGTGTCCGGTGTGCCATGGGCCCTCCGCCCCCTCTCACCGGTACTCCGACAGCCGGCGCCCGATGCCGAGCACCGCGCCGGCCGCACCCGCCAGCCCGAGCACCACCGCGCCGGCGGTCAGCCCGCCGAGGGCGGACCGGCCGCCGGACGCGGCCTGCTCGAAGTCCTGCTGTTCGTGTCCGACCGCCTCGTCAAGGCTTCCGTGCACCCGGTCGAAGAGCACCCCGGTGGACTCCTCGGCGCCGATGACCAGGTCCACGGCACGTTCGTAGTCACCGCCGGCCTCGGCCCGCCGGGCCTCGTCGTGCCGTGCCCGCCAGGCCGCGATGTCCGCGCCGACGCTGTCCAGCGGGCCGCGGCCGGCCTCGTCCTCGGCCAGACCCCGGGCTCCGGAGAGCAGGCCGGCCGCGGCGTCCTCCCCGTCCCCGGCCGGGCCGGCGATCAGCTCCATCCGCTCCTGGTAGTTCTCGGCGTAGACCGAGCCGGAGCCGCGGGCCACCAGGATCAGGTTCTCGTCGCCGCGCGCCTGGAGCAGGGCGATCCACATCTCGTTGAGCACCTCCAGGGAACGGGCGCCCTCGTGGTCCGCGGTGCCGAGCTGGGAGCGGGCCAGCGTGTGCGCCCCGGCCAGCCAGCCCAGCAGCACGGCGACCGCGGCGGTGGCCGCCACCAGACCCGGGTTCAGCACCCGGTTGGTGCGGCGCAGATGCCGCACCTGCGCCCAGCCCAGGACGCCCAGCGCCGCCCCGCCGGTCAGCAGGGCCGCCCACGGCCATTTCCGGGCGTCGTCCAGCTCGCTGCGGAACCGGTCGGTCTCCAGCAGGTAGAGGCGCTCCGCCGCGGGCAGCAGCACCTCCTGCATCCGGGTGCTGGCGTAGCGCAGATAGGCGCCGCCCAGCGGCAGGCCGCGCCGGTTGTGCGCCCGCGCGGTCTCCACCAGCCCGGTGTAGACGGGAAGTTGCTCGCTCAGCACGCGGATCTGCTCGCGTGCCTCGGGCGAGCCGCCGCTGTGCGTGGCGGCGGCGCCGAGCAGCACGGCGGCGGCCCGGATGTCCTCCTCGTAGCGCTCGCGCACCGCCCGGGGCTCGTCGGCACCGGAGAGGAAGCCGGTGGCGGCGGTGGTGTCGGCGTCGGCGAGCGAGCGGTAGATGCTGGCCGCGTCGGCGCTCAGCGGCTGGGTGTCGTCGACGACCCGGGCGGCGCCGCCGGCCCGGTCTCCCGTCTGCCAGGCGGTGACCGCGCCGAACAGCAGGATCAGCCCGGCCAGTACGGCGCCGATGATGCGCAGCCGGCCGGGTTCGGTGCGGGCGCCGGCGCGCAGCCGGTCCAGCCCCTCCACGAAGGCGGTGCGGCGCTTTCCGGCCGGTGCCGGTGCCGGGGGGGCGGGAGGACGCGGCGGGAGGACCACAGGACCGTTCGGCGCCGCAACTCCCGGTGCCGCCGCGGGCGGTGCGGTCTGCGGATATGTCACGGTCCGGGACCTCCCCCTGTAGTTGTCCTCGCCTCCAAGGTCGTCTGAGGCGCGTCCGTGGTTCCCGACCGCGCCACCCGGACCGGCCGCGGTACGGGCCTTGGCCAGCAGTATGGCCGGTAGTGGGGGAGGCGGGACAACCGTTGCGGCGTTCTGGGCCGTAACGTGTCCGGTTCGCGATCAGGCAATCGGCGTTCCCCTCCCGTCTCCGGCCCGGCCCGGCCGCCCCGGGGCCCGCGGGCTCAGGCCAGCCGCATGCCGAGGTAGACGGTGGGCGCGGACGGGTCCGGGGCGCGCAGCTCCGTGAAGCCGAGCCGGTCGTAGAACGCCCGGGCCCCGGTGTTCTCCGGGCTCATACCCAGATGCACGCCGGGCACCCGGCGGGCCCGCAGCGCGTCCAGGTAGCTCTCCATCAGCTTGCGGCCCAGGCCCCGCCCCTGGCCCTCGGGCAGCAGGTCGATGTGCAGGTGGGCCGGGTAGTCGCCGACCAGGTCGGCGGGCAGCATCCGCTCCGCGTGGTGCAGCAGGTCCCGCATGTGGCCGTCCAGGTCGGTGGTGGGCAGGCCGGGCTGCGGGAAGCGGGCGGCGACCAGCGGCAGCCACTCCTCGCGCAGCCGGCGGAAGAAGGCGGTGCTGTCCGCGGTGCCCACGATGTAGCCGATGACGCGTTCGCCGTTGTCGGCCACGAACACCAGGGAGGGGTCCAACTCGGCGTAGGGGGCGGCGAACAGGGCGGGCAGCACGCCGGGGTCCCGGTAGTGGGGACGGGCGTCGCGGCCGACGTGCCCGGTCCGGATGCAGATGTCCTCCAGTGCCCCGCGGTCGGCGGGCCGGTAGGGGCGGACGACGGCCGGCGGCCGGGAGGCGGCGGAGGGTCCGGGGGGAGCCGGCGGCCCGGAAGGCCCGGAGGGCGGGGAAGGTGCGGGCGGAGGGGTCATGGGCGTCATCCTTGGCCAATCGGAGGCGGGGCACAAGGCTCCGGCAGCGGTCTCCCGGAACCGGTTCCGGAACCGGTTCCGGCAGGGTTCCGGCAGGCCCTCGGGCTGGGGGTGCGCCGGGNCAGGGTTCCGGCAGGCCCTCGGGCTGGGGGTGCGCCGGGGCCGCGGCCGGGGCGCGCGAGGTGGTGCGCGGGGTCGCGCGGCACCGGCGGGGGGAGCGTGTCACGAGAAGATCAAAAGCCGTCCGCGACGGGGGAGAACGTGGCACGGGCGGGGCAACAGTACGGGTGTGGCTCGCGACACTTTCCGGGGATGGTGGCGCCGTCGCCCGTCGTCGGGACACACTGTGGGAGATCGTCCCGGCGCGAGCCACGCGCCGCCGACGGAAGTGGAGGCCGCCCCGTGCCGCATGTCCTGGTTCTCAATGCCTCGTACGAGCCGCTCGGCATCGTGCCGGTGCGACGCGCACTGATCCTGCTCCTGCACGGCAAGGCCGTGACGCTGGAGAACTCCGGCGCGCTGCTGCGGAGCGCCACCGAATCCATACCGGCGCCCAGCGTGGTGCGGCTCAAACGCTTCGTGCGGGTGCCGTATCACGGAGCCGTGCCGCTGACCCGCAGGGCGCTGTTCGCCCGGGACGGCGGCCGTTGTGCGTACTGCGGCGGTGTGGCCACCAGCGTCGACCATGTGGTCCCGCGCAGCCGCGGCGGCCAGCACGTGTGGGACAACGTGGTCGCCGCATGCCGGCGGTGCAACCACATCAAGGCCGACCGGCAGGTGGCCGAGCTCGGCTGGAGACTCAGGTATCAGCCCGCGCCGCCCAAGGGCCTGGCCTGGCGCATTCTCGGAACCGGCCACCGCGATCCGCGGTGGCTGCCGTATCTGCGGCCCTATGGCGGCGACGAGGCACTGGAACGCTTCGAGGCCCGGCCCCTGAGCCACCCCCCGGCGGCCTAGCCGGCTGCGGCACCGGCTGCGGGTACCGCCCGGCCCGGCCTCCACCCGGAGCCGAGCGGCCGATGGTGTGCTGCTGGCCCGGAAGAACATCCGGTTCCCGCAAGAACGGCGTCGGAGAGATGTATGGGCGGCAAATTTTGCGTGCATCCGTCGGGTGAAGTGCTTCACCTTCCCGGGGCAGCCAGGGATGCCCGGGCGACCATGGGGTAGGCCACCGAAGCAGGCGCCGGGACGAGGCGCCCGCAGAACCGGAACGGAGCACACCGCATGAACGACCGAAAATCCTCCGCCGCCCGCTACAGCGCGCCCGCCATCACCCTGCCCGCACAGCACCGCGGCCGCGTGCCGCACCGGGCACCGGAAGCGGCCGAGGCCCCGCGGGCGGCGAGGACCCCGGAGCACCCGGACGCCCCCGATGCCCCGCTGCTGTGGGACGAGACCGGGGAACTGAGCCTGGCCGACCTGTCCGGCCCGGACGACCGCCTGGCCGAGGACGGCCGCCGCCCCCGCCCGCTGACCAGCGAGCCCACCGCCGGCGGGACGGTTCCGCTGACCTCGGAACGCCCGCTGACCGCCGAACCCCCGCTCACGGCAGAATCCGTCCTGGAGGCCGGATGACCGCACTCGCCCGGCTCGCCGAGGCGTACGGCGTCGCCACCGCCTACGAACCCTCGCCGGGCCACCGCGTCGAGATCCCCGATGACACGGTCATCGCCGTGCTCGGCGCCTTCGGCGTTGATGCCGCCACCCCCGGCGCCGCCCGGGACGCCCTGGAGGACCACGAGCAGCGGCAGCGCGCCCGGCTGCTGCCGCCGACCGTGGTGTTAACCCCCGGCACCGCCACCGGATCCGCCGCCCTCCCCGCCGTGCCGGACCTGACCGGCCGCTGCGGCCTGCCCGCCGGCACCACCGTGCGGATGGTCCTGGAGGACGGCCGGGAGTCCGGCTGGTCCCCCGACCCGCCGCCCGGCTTCCACACCCTGCACCTCACCACCCCCGACGGCCGGTCCGCCCGGAGCACCCTGATCGTGCCGCCCGGCCCCCTGCCCGCCCCGCCCGGCCGCCACCACGGACTGCTGGTGCAGCTCTACTCCGTGCTCTCCCGCCGCTCCTGGGGCATGGGCGACCTGGCCGATCTCGCCGAACTGGCCGGCTGGGCCGGCCGCTCCCTCGGGGCCGGCTTCCTCCAGCTCAACCCCCTGCACGCGGCCGTCCCCGGCGCCTCCGGCGAGGCCACCGACCCCTCGCCCTACCGGCCCGGCAGCCGCCGCTTCCCCGACCCGGTGCACCTGCGCATCGAGGACGTCCCCGAGTACGCCTATCTGGAGCCGGCCGACCGCGCCCGGGTGGACGCGCTGCGCGCGCGGGCCGCCGCCCTGCGCGAGGCCGTGCTCGGCCACGGCGTGCCCATCGACCGCGACTCCGTCTGGCAGCTCAAGCGCGAGGCGCTGGAGCTGATCAAGCGCGGGGTGCCGCTCCCGGCCGGCCGCCAGGCCGCCTATGTCGCCTTCCTCGCCGACGGCGGGCGGGCTCTGGAGGACCACGCCACCTGGTGCGCCCTGGCCGAGCTCTACGGCCCGGACTGGCGCGGCTGGCCCACCGGGCTGCGCGATCCGCGCTCCGGCCGCACCGCCCGCGCCCGCAACGATCTGATGGAGCGGGTGGACTTCCACTGCTGGCTGGTCTGGCAGGCGGACGAGCAGCTCGCCCGGGCGCAGCGCACCGCCCGGGAGGCCGGCATGCCGGTCGGGCTGGTGCACGACCTGGCGCTCGGCGTGCATCCGCACGGCTCGGAGGCGTGGAGCTGGCAGCACGCGCTGGCCCCCGGCGTGACGGTCGGTGCGCCGCCGGACGCGTTCAACGCCAAGGGCCAGGACTGGGGCATCCCGGCCTGGCGGCCCGATGTGCTGGCCGCCACCGGCTACCTGCCCTACCGGGAACTGCTGGGCGGGCTGCTGCGGCACGCGGGCGGCATCCGGGTCGACCATGTGATGAGCCACTACCGGCTGTGGTGGGTGCCCGAGGGGGCGCCTCCCACCCAGGGCACCTATGTGACGTACGACGACGCCGCCATGCTGGCCGTGCTGACCCTGGCCGCCGACCGGGCCGGCGCCCTGGTGGTGGGCGAGGACCTGGGCACGGTCGCCCCCGGGGTGCGCCGGGACCTCGACGGGCGCGGGGTGCACGGCACCTCGGTGCTGTGGTTCGAGCGCGACTGGACCGGCCGGGAGCAGCGGGCCGCGCGGTCCGGCGGTCCGGCCCGGCGGCCGGACCGCCCGCGGCCCCGGCGCCGCTCG
>NZ_WTLH01000188.1 GCF_011421595.1 Streptomyces sp. YIM 98790
GTACGCGGCCCGGCCGCGGGCCGCCGCGCCGGGGACCCGCCGGCCCGCTGCGCGGGCAGCGCCGGGGCACGTCCTGGGAGCAACGGGGAGCGCCGGGGAGCGGCGGGCGTCAGAGTTCGGCGAGGAGGGCCTTCTTCTTGCTGGTGAACTCCTCGTCGGTGAGCAGGCCGGCGGAGTGCAGTTCCCCCAGATGGCGGATGCGCTCGGCGATGTCGGCGGGGTCGGCACGCCCGTTGTGGCGGGCCTGCGGCGGCGCGGGCGACAGCTCGTCCGGAGCGGCGTTGCGCACCGCGTACAGCACGCTGGCGGCCAGCGGCAGCGACTCGTGCACCAGCCCGTAGCCGAGGCCGAAGACCACGGCCGCCGGGTCCTGGTCGGCCGGCCCCGGCTCCTCCGGTTTGTCCGGCTTGCCGTCCGGACCGCGCCGGATCAGCCGCAGATGGCCCCCGGCGATCTCCGGCGAGCGCCATTCCACCCCGGCCAGCTCGGCGATCGGAAAGGTCTGGTCGCCCGCCTTCCACTTGGCCGAGGAGGCGCCGGTCCAGAACCAGCGGAACGCCACGGCCGCACCGTCGAAGGTGACCTTGGCGTCGTACGCCTTGAACTGGAGCGGTGCGGCCGGCGCCGCCACCAGGAAGGCGGGGCAGGGGCCGTCGCCGTCCGCCCCCAGCGTGGAACCCAGCTCGGTGGCGTAGTACTCGGCCAGGGTGGCGCGCTCGGCCGGCAGCACCAGCCGGTAGGGGTCGGCCGCCTCGCGGAGCTGCCCCGCGGCGCACTCCACGAGCGGATCGGCACCCTTCCGGGGCACGGCACGCAGGACCACGGTCCCCCGCTTCGCCCCCGGTGCCAGTTCCACCGAGCTCAGCGCCTCGTACGGGATGCGGCGCTCCCCCAGCACCTGGAACAGCCTGGGTGTACGGAGCCCCCGTTCGAAGCGGATGAGCACGGAGTCGGTGTCGAACTCCCAGGAGGAGTGGATTCCGGCCAGCACATCACCCATAAGGCTCATCGTATGTGCCAACCGTGCCGTAGGGACGCTCCCCGTCCGGGAGGGGAACGGATGTGGCCGGTGGGGCGCCCCGCCCGGTGCCCGGAACGTGCCGGTCAGTACGGGGCGGAGGCGGCGGCCGCGGCCCGCCCGCCGGTGCCGTCCTCCCGGAAGCGGCAGTACGGCGCGTCGGTGAACCAGTCCAGCTCGTGCAGGCGGCCGGTGCCGATCCGGGCGAATCCCGCCAGGCTGTCCGTGCCCGGCTCGAAGTATCCGGCGTGGCCCTCGACCCGCCGGGAGCTGAGCGGCAGCGCCCCGAACTCGGGGCTGACCGGGTCGATGCCGTGGCCCAGGGGCCCCACCGACAGATTCGGCACATCGGCGATCCAGTCGTCCGGCGCGCGGGTGGCCCAGATCCGGGCCGGGGTGTCCAGCGCGGCGGCGCTGGAGGCCCGCATGCCGGGGCTGGCCACCGCCACGATGTCGGACACCCGCCCGGGCAGCTCCGCGGCGGCCACCCCGCAGACCACCGAGCCGTAGGAGTGGCAGACCAGCGTCACCGGGGCATCGCCGGGCAGCCCGGCCAGCAGGCCGGTCAGCCGCTCCGCGCCGGCCTCGGCCAGCTCCGCGGTGGCCGCCGCCACGCTCATCCCGTTCGGCGTCACGTAGTCGGCCCAGGCGATGACCGCGGTGCGCACCTCGGGCGCCACCTTCCGCTGCTCCCGGTGGAGCGCGGCGGCCATGCCCACCGGCGCCGAGTACTTCAGCCGGGTGCGCTCGAAGTTCAGCAGGTCGTTGTCGACACCCGGGACGATCACCGTGATCCGCTGGGCCCGGTCGAGATCGCCCAGCACCTCGGCGGCCCGGCCCCGGCCGTCGGGGTCGAAGGCCAGGATCTGGCGGCGCGGCGTGCGCAGCGACTCGTAGCGGTTGGCGCGGCGGTTCACGGCGCGCCGGCCGGCCTGGGTGAGCCGCTTGTTCTCCAGCCGGGCGCGTTCCCCGGCCTCGGCCTCGCCGAGGGCGAACCGGTTGGCGGTGTAGCGCAGCTGGAGCGGGGCTCCGTTGAGATTGCCGACCACCAGCGGATAGTCGCGGGCCAGGGCGAGCTGCTGGAACGCGCTGAGCCCGGTGAAGAAGCCGGAGATCTCTTCCGCCGGGGCTCCGGGGTCGGGGAGCGCGGCACCCGCGACCGCCTCCTGCCGCCACTCGGCGAGCTGCACCGAGTAGGCGTCGGGCGGGGGTGATTCGCCGCGGGCGACCCAGCCGGAGGTGACGAGGACCGCGAAGACCACTGCCAGTTGGAGCAGCACGCGGCGTACGGCGGTCGTCACGCGACCGCCGGCGGGAGGGGCGGGAGAAAGGGATGGT
This sequence comes from Streptomyces sp. YIM 98790, assembly GCF_011421595.1. Classification (GTDB taxonomy): domain Bacteria; phylum Actinomycetota; class Actinomycetes; order Streptomycetales; family Streptomycetaceae; genus Streptomyces. The sequence continues at coordinate 2,357 of NZ_WTLH01000188.1, forward strand.
GCATGCACTAGTCCCGCATCATAGGCGGGACCTGCGCGGAAACCGGTATCCGGCGGGGCGTGGGTCAGCCGGTGCGGGGGGCGGGGGGCGGGGGCGGTGCCGGGCCCCTCCCGTGACCTGCGCCGCTGTCCGCGGCTGCCATCGAGTGTGACGTTTCCGACATTTCGGCGATGCGGGCCCGCAGGGTCCGCACCTCGGCGGTGAGTTCGGCCACGGCCGAGGTCAGTTCCTCGGTGGTGCGGTCCTCGCGCTCGAAGCGGGCGATGAACCAGGCGGCGATGTTGGCGGTGACCACGCCGAGCAGCGCGATGCCGCCGAGCATCAGGCCGACGGCGAGCAGCTTGCCCATGCCGGTGACCGGTGCGGTGTCGCCGTAGCCGACGGTGGTCATGGTGACGAACGCCCACCACACCGCATCGCCCAGGGTCTCGATGGTGGAGCCCTCGACGCCGCGTTCCACTTCGAGCACGGCGAGTGAGCCGAACATCAGCAGGCCGCCGCAGCAGCCGGCGACATAGGTGGTCAGCCGGATCTGCGAGGCCATCCTGGCGCGTTCGCCGACCAGCAGCAGCGCGGAGACCAGACGCAGCAGCTGGAGCGGGCGCAGCAGCGGCAGCAGCACGGCGGCGAGGGCGAAGGGGTGGCGCCGGACGAACGCCCACCGGTCCCGGGAGAGAACCAGCCGCACCACGTAGTCGCCCGCGAAGGCCGCCCAGACCAGCCAGTTGATCAGTTGGCAGAGCACGGTCACGGTCCGTGGCGGATCGGTGACCATGATGGGGACGGCGTAGGCGATGCCGAACAGCACGGCCAGGGAGAGCAGCGGGATCTCGGTGCGCCGCTCCCAGCGGGTCCGGACCGGCTCGGCGGGCGGTGTCTCGCGCCGCTGCCCCGCGGCGGCGGGCTCCGGTGCGCCCGTCCCGGGCGTCGGCTCGGACACGGCGGATTCCGGCACAGCAGACATGCCCCGCATGCTACGGCCCCCCGGCCGTGGGGACCGCGGGACGGGGGACTTCAGCGCCGGAGGAGTGCCCGGGCGATGGCCGCCTGCTCCGGCTCCAGTGCGGCGGCCCCCGCCTCGATGTCCCACAGGGCGTTCTGCAGCACCCGGCACAGCGTCCACCGGGCGGCCCGCTGCCGGTCCAGCCCGGTGATCCCGGTCATGAGGTCGAAACGGCGGCGGACGGCCGCCGAGGTGCCCGCGGCACCGGCGATGCCCTCCCAGCGATTGCGGAGCGCGGGCAGCAGCCCGGGTGCCGGGGAGGACGGTCCGGTGCGGTGGTGGCCCGGACGGCGGAAGGGGCCGGCGGGCCACCGACGCAGTGCGGTGGCCTCCGCCGGCCCCTTGCGGAGCCGTGGGCGGGCGGCTAGGCGTCGCCGCCCATGGTGCCGGGGTCGGCCGCGGTGACGTCGAGGATCTGGTAGCGGTCGATGGCCTGCTTCAGCACCGAGCGGTCGACCTTGCCCTCGCGGGCCAGCTCGGTCAGCACGCCCACCACGATCGACTCGGCGTCGATGTGGAAGAAGCGCCGGGCCGCGCCCCGGGTGTCGGCGAAGCCGAAGCCGTCCGCGCCCAGCGACTGGTACGTCCCCGGTACCCAGCGGGCGATCTGGTCCGGCACCGAGCGCATCCAGTCGGATACGGCCAGCACCGGGCCCTGCGCGTCCTGGAGCTTGCGGGTCACGTAGGCGACCTGCTGCTCCTCCTCCGGGTGGAGCAGGTTGTGCTCCTCGGCCGCGACCGCGTCCCGCCGCAGCTCGTTCCAGGAGGTCGCGGACCACACATCGGCCCGCACGTTCCAGTCCTCGGCCAGGATGCGCTGGGCGGTGAGTGCCCAGGGCACGGCCACGCCGGAGGCCAGGATCTGGGCCGGGATCTCGCCCGCCTCGCCCTGCCGGAAGCGGTACAGGCCCTTGAGGATGCCCTCGACGTCCACGTTCTCCGGCTCGGCCGGGTGGTGGATCGGCTCGTTGTAGACGGTCAGGTAGTAGAAGACGTCCTCGGCGTTCTCGCCGTACATGCGGCGCAGGCCGTCCCGCACGATGTGCGCGATCTCGAAGCCGAAGGCCGGGTCGTAGGCGATGCAGGCCGGGTTGGTGGAGGCCAGCAGCTGGGAGTGGCCGTCCGCGTGCTGGGTGCCCTCACCGGTGAGCGTGGTCCGCCCGGCGGTCGCGCCCAGCACGAAGCCGCGCGCCATCTGGTCGGCCATCTGCCAGAACTGGTCGCCGGTCCGCTGGAAGCCGAACATCGAATAGAAGACGTACACCGGGATCAGCGGCTCGCCGTGCGTGGCGTACGACGACCCGGCCGCGATCAGCGAGGCCGTGCAGCCCGCCTCGCTGATGCCGTCGTGCAGCATCTGCCCGGTCGGGGTCTCCTTGTACGACAGCAGCAGGTCCCGGTCCACCGACTCGTAGGTCTGCCCCAGCGGGTTGTAGATCTTGGCGGTCGGGAAGAGGGAGTCCATGCCGAAGGTGCGGTACTCGTCCGGCGCGATCGGCACGAACCGCTTGCCGATCTCCTTGTCCCGCATCAGGTCCTTCAGCAGCCGCACGAACGCCATGGTGGTGGCGATCTGCTGCTGCCCGGAGCCCTTCTTCAGCGCCGCGTAGGTCTTCTCGCCCGGCAGGTTCAGCGGCTTGGACCGGTCCACCCGGGTCGGCACATAGCCGCCCAGGCTCTTGCGCCGGTCGTGCATGTACTGGATCTCCTCCGAGTCCCGCCCCGGGTGGTAGTACGGCGGCAGGCCGGATTCGAGCTCCTTGTCCGGGATGGGCAGGTGCAGCCGGTCGCGGAACCGCTTGAGGTCGTCCACGGTCAGCTTCTTCATCTGGTGCGTGGCGTTGCGGCCCTCGAAGTTGGGCCCCAGCGTCCAGCCCTTGATGGTCTGCGCCAGGATCACCGTCGGCTGGCCCTGGTGCTCGGTGGCCGCCTTGTAGGCCGCGTAGATCTTGCGGTGGTCGTGACCGCCGCGCCCCAGGTGCAGGAGCTGGTCGTCGGTCATGTTCTCGACCATGCTGCGCAGCCGCTGGTCGTCGCCGAAGAAGTGCTGCCGGATGTAGGCGCCGGTCTCCGTGGCGTAGGTCTGGAACTGGCCGTCGGGGGTGGTGTTCAGCTTGTTGACCAGCACGCCGTCCCGGTCCTGGGCCAGCAGCGGGTCCCAGGAGCGGTCCCAGACCAGCTTGATCACGTTCCAGCCGGCGCCGCGGAAGACCGACTCCAGCTCCTGGATGATCTTGCCGTTGCCCCGTACCGGCCCGTCGAGCCGCTGGAGGTTGCAGTTGACCACGAAGGTGAGGTTGTCCAGGCCCTCCCGGGCGGCCAGGGTGAGCTGTCCCAGCGACTCCGGCTCGTCCATCTCGCCGTCGCCCAGGAACGCCCACACCCGCGAGTTCGAGGTGTCGGCGATGCCCCGGGCCTGCAGATAGCGGTTCATCCGCGCCTGGTAGATGGCGCCGATCGGGCCCAGGCCCATGGAGACCGTGGGGAACTCCCAGAAGTCCGGCATCATCCGCGGGTGCGGGTAGCTGGACAGACCGTGCGGGGCGCGCGACTTCTCCTGCCGGAACCCGTCCAGATGGGTCTCGGACAGCCGGTCGAGCAGGAAGGCGCGGGCATAGACGCCCGGCGAGGCGTGGCCCTGGAAGAAGATCTGGTCGCCGCCGTCGCCCGCGTCCTTGCCCCGGAAGAAGTGGTTGAAGCCGACGTCGTAGAGGGAGGCGGAGGAGGCGAAGGTGGCGATGTGGCCGCCGACCCCGATGCCGGGGCGCTGCGCGCGCGACACCATGACCGCCGCGTTCCACCTGGTCGCGTTGAGGATCTTGCGCTCGATCTCCTCATTGCCGGGGAAGAACGGCTCGTCCTTGGTCGCGATGGTGTTGACGTAATCCGTGCTGCGCATCTCGGGCACGGCCACCCGCTTCTCGCGGGCCCGCTCGATGAGGCGGAGCATCAGGTAGCGGGCCCGTTCCCGGCCTCGCTCGTCGACCACGCCGTCGAGCGAGTCGAGCCATTCCTGGGTCTCCTCGGGATCGAAATCCGGGACCTGGCTGGGAAGGCCGCCAATGATGATCGGGTTGCGATCTGATCCGGAAGCCACGCTGTTCCTTCGCTGTTAGATGTTGCTCTGCAGGTGTCGCGCCGCCTTCCATCGTGTACCTCTGGAAGCGAAACGTCATCTCTACTGGGCGGTAATACCCACGGAGTGAGACGGCGCCCCCTGCGGCGGGCGCTGGCCGCCGTGCGGGATGGCGGCAGCCAACCCGCAACCCTACGCCCACCGGGTGCCGCCCCGGCCCGCCGCCCGGCCGTACCGTGTGGCGGAGATCACGCTTCGTCTGGTGCAATGCAGAGCGGAGCGGGCGATGCGGTGGGATGTGAACCGCAACGTCAACGTTTGGGCGGGCTCACGCGCCAGGTACTTGCGAGAATCAGCCCGCCCGTGTGGACTACGGCTCAATGTCCGCGCGGACGCGCGGGTAACCGGCCGGTTCCCCCTCCCGGGGGAGCACGGCCGCCAGGCAATCGACAGGAGCAGGAGGCCATCGGTGAGCGCGACCGCGGACCACGCGGAGGAGCGGACCAACCCCGCCGCAAAGCTGGGTTTCGAGCCCGGACAGGTGGTCCAGGAGATCGGCTACGACGACGACGCCGAGCAGGAGCTCCGCGAGGCCATCCAGGCCGTGATCGGCCAGGACCTCGTGGACGAGGACTATGACGACGTGCCGGACGTCGTGCTGCTGTGGTTCCGCCAGGACGACGGTGATCTCACCGACGCGCTGGTGGACGCCACCGGTCTGGTCGACGAAGGGGCGCCCATCTGGCTGATGACCCCCAAGACCGGGCGTGACGGGCACATCGAGCCCAGTGACATCGGCGAGGCCGCCAAGACCGCCGGTCTGGCCCAGACCAAGACCATCAACGCCGGCAAGGACTGGTCCGGCAGCCGGCTGGTCACGCCCAAGACCGCGGGACGGAAGTAGCCGCCCGCCCCCTGCCGGCTGCCCGGCAGTCCCGGCCCGGGCCGGCCGTCCCTCCCGGCCCGGGACCCTTCCGCCGTGTCCGGCGGCACCGGGGCCCGGCCGCCCGGCCGGAGCGCCGCCCTACACTGTGCGGCGTCCGGCCCGTCCGCCCCGGTCCTGGAGGGATCGCGCATGGCCAGCAGCACCAGCACGGGAATCGCGCCCGGCAGTCCGGCGCCGGGTTTCGCGCTCCGCAGCCAGCACGGCGAGACCATCGGCCTTGCCGACTTCCGCGGTGAGAAGAACGTCGTCCTGGTCTTCTTCCCGTTCGCCTTCACCGGCATCTGCACCGGTGAGCTGAGTGCGCTGCGCGACGAACTGCCGCGGTTCCTCAACGACGACACCCAGCTGCTCGCCGTCTCCAACGACACCCCCTTCGCCCTGCGGGTCTTCGCCGACCAGGAGCGGCTGGAGTACCCGCTGCTCTCCGACTTCTGGCCGCACGGCGAGGTCTCCCGGGCCTACGGGGTGTTCGACGAGGCCAAGGGCTGCGCGCTGCGCGGCACCTTCGTCATCGACAAGCGGGGCACCGTGCGCTGGAGCGTGGTCCGCGGCATGCCCGATGCGCGCGATCCCGAGGAGTACCTGGCGGCCCTGGAACGCCTCTGACCCGTGCCCCGGTGGCCCCGCCCGGCTCCGGCGGCCGGTGCGGAACCCCCGGCCCCTTTCCGCCGTTCAGCCGACGTATGCCCTGGGCAGATGGGACAGTGGGCTGCGGCGCCGCCGGGCTGCCGCGGCGAGCGGCCGGGCCCGGGGGCGCGGCACGAGGTGGAACCGGAAGCGAACTCTCTCCTGGAGGATCGGTGGCAGTCAGCCTCAGCAAGGGCGGCAACGTTTCCCTGACCAAGGAAGCGCCGAATCTCACGGCGGTCACCGTGGGGCTGGGCTGGGAGGCCCGTGCCACCACGGGCGCGGCCTTCGACCTGGACGCCAGCGCCCTGCTGCTCAACGCCGGCGGCAAGGTCATCAGTGACCAGCACTTCGTCTTCTTCAACAACCTCAAGAGCCCCGACGGCACCGTGGAGCACATGGGGGACGAGCTGGTCGGCTCCCTCGGCGAGGACGCCGGGGACGAGGAGGAGATCAAGGTCGCGCTGGCCGAGGTCGGCCAGGAGGTGGAGCGGATCGTCTTCCCGGTCTCCATCTACGACGCGGAGACCCGGGGGCAGAACTTCGGCCAGGTCCGCAACGCCTACATCCGCATCGTCAACCAGGCGGACGGCGTCGAGCTGGCCCGCTACGACCTGAGCGAGGACGCCTCCTCCGAGACCGCCATGGTCTTCGGCGAGCTCTACCGGCACCGCGGCGAGTGGAAGTTCCGCGCCATCGGCCAGGGCTATGCCTCCGGACTGCGCNCTACCGGCACCGCGGCGAGTGGAAGTTCCGCGCCATCGGCCAGGGCTATGCCTCCGGACTGCGCGGGATCGCCCTGGATTACGGTGTCAATGTCTGATGCAGTCTGAGAGAGACTGATCGCAGACTGATCGAGGTGTGGGAAGTTGGCGACGCTGAGGCAGTCTGATGCCGTGATCTTCGAGCAGGAGACGGGAACACCGTGATTCTGAGAACCTTCGGCTGGTCCTTCGCCGTGACCGGTATCGGGATGGCCGCCGCCTACTTCTTCTGGGGCTGGCAGGGCTTCGCCGCCGTGGCGATCCTCTCCATCCTGGAAATCTCGCTGTCCTTCGACAACGCGGTGGTGAACGCCGGCATCCTGAAGCGGATGAGCCCGTTCTGGCAGCGGATCTTCCTCACCATCGGCATCCTGATCGCGGTCTTCGGGATGCGGCTGGTCTTCCCCGTCGCCATCGTCGCCGTCACCGCGGGCGTCGGTCCGATCGAGGCGATCGAGCTCGCACTGGACGATCCGGACCAGTACGAGCAGATGGTGACCGACGCCCACCCGTCGATCGCGGCCTTCGGCGGCATGTTCCTGCTGATGATCTTCCTCAACTTCATCTTCCAGGAACGGCACATCACCTGGCTGGGCTGGCTGGAGCGCCCGCTGGCCAAGCTCGGCAAGATCGACTCCTTCGCGGTGGGCGTGGCCATGGCCGCCCTGCTGACCTCGGCCGTGGTCATGGCACCGCACGCCCATCAGCATGGCGACACCTATGCCGACAAGACCTCCACCGTGCTGCTCGCCGGACTCGCCGGCATCCTCACCCACCTGGTGGTCGCCGGCCTCTCCGGCTACTTCGAGAACCGGCTGGAGGAGGAAGAGGAACGCGCCGAGGAGGCCGAGGAGGCCGCCCTGCGGGCCGGCCGGCAGCCCTCCACGCTGGTGGTGACCGGCAAGGCCGCCTTCTTCCTCTTCCTCTACCTGGAAGTGCTGGACGCCTCCTTCTCCTTCGACGGAGTGATCGGCGCCTTCGCCATCACCAACCACATCTTCTGGATGGCCCTGGGGCTCGGCATCGGCGCCATGTACGTGCGGTCGCTCACCATCTACCTGGTGCGCGAGGGCACCCTCGACGAGTACCGCTACCTGGAGCACGGCGCGCACTACGCGATCGGCGCGCTGGCCGTGATGCTGCTCCTCACCATCCGCTGGCCGCTGCCGGAGGAGGTCACCGGCCTGCTCGGGGTCGGCCTGATCGCCGCCGCCTTCTGGACCTCGGTCCGGCACAACCGGCGGGACCGCCGGGCCGAGGAGGCCGAAGACCGGCCAGTTGTCACCTCCGGGGTGTGAGCGGCCCCGCAGCGCGGAAACCTCACAGCGGGGCAGGCCGGCGAAAGCCGGGCCTGCCCCGCCAGGCGTGGGCGCGGGCCGATACCGCCGGTGACGGCGGGACAGCGCACCGCCCACACCTCGCGCGTCACCGGACAACGGCAGCGCACGACAGCAGCACACGGCAACGGCACACGGCAACGGGCATCGGGAAGCGAACGGGCAAGGGGCGGCACGATGGGTTCCCTGTTGGATTACTGGCGGCGCACCCGCACGCCGGTGCAGAAGTTCGACACGGTCGGCGGCGCGTCCAGCTACGCGATGGAACTGACCCGGCGCACTCCGCAGGTCTCGCTCACCAGACACGGCGGGACCTCCGGCACCCTGCGGGTCACCCTCACCTGGCGGATGCGGACCTCGGACATGATGGGGCCGCAGGTCAAGGGCGGCAGCCGCAGCCTGCGGCAGGCGCTGCGCAACCCGCTGGAACTGTTCAAGCCGGCCGAGGTGGTCGGCCACACCCAGGGCGTGTCCTCGGTCGACTTCGACCTGGCCTGCCTGTACGAGCTCAAGGACGGCAGCCGGGGCGCCCTCCAGCCGCTGGGCGGCCTGCACGGCGACTTCAACGAGCCGCCGTACATCAAGCTCACCGGTGACGACCGCTTCGGCACCGCCTCCGGCGAGACCGTCTACATCAACCTCGACCACGCCGACGACATCGCGCGGGTCCTGATCTACGTCTACATCAAGGACGGCTCGCCGGCCTTCGCCCGGGCCGACGCGATCATCAGCGTGGTGACCCCCAACGGCCTCAACATCGAGGTCGGGCTGACCGACCCCAACCCGCAGGCGCGGGCCTGCTCGGTGGCGATGATCGAGCACGACCGGGGCGAGCTGGTGGTCCGCCGCGAGGTGCGGTACGTCTACGGCTTCCAGTCCGAGATCGACCGTCTCTTCGGCTGGGGCCTGAGCTGGGGCCGCACCCGCACCACCGGCTGACCGGCGCCGCGTGCCGCTCAGCCGGAGGACCGGGGCAGGAACTGCGGGCCCTGGGGCGGCAGGGTGAACGCCGGATCGGGCTGCGGGACGGGCGTCGGGTCGCGCGGCGGTGGCGGCGGGTAGCCCGCCGTCGGCCGCGGCGGCGCGGGGCGGCGGGCCGGG